>WBXJ01000310.1 GCA_008933045.1 Verrucomicrobiota bacterium | reverse complement strand
TGGGGGATGGCGCTGTTTGCGGTGCCCGGCTTGATGGCAGAGCAACTCACGCTGACGCCGAGTTCGACGGAGGGGCCGTTTTATCCGAATCATTTGCCGTTGGATACGGATAATGATTTGGTGCGTGTGAATGATGGTTTGACGCCGGCGTTGGGCACAATTACGCATTTGAGCGGGCGAGTGTTGGATGTGAAGGGGCAGCCTATTCGTAATGCCACGGTGGAGATCTGGCAGGTGGATGGCAAGGGCGTGTATTTACATTCGGGAAGTGATAAGGCAGGGAATCGGGATCTCAATTTTCAAGGGTTTGGACGGTTTTTGACGGGTTCCACGGGGGAATATTATTTTCGCACGATTCGGCCAATTAAATACCCTGGGCGGACGCCGCATATTCATGTGGCCGTCAAGATGAAGGGGCGAGATAAATGGACGACGCAGTGTTATATCAAGGGTGAGGAGCAGAACGAAAAGGATGGTGTCTACAAGGAGATCAAGGATGCCAAGCAACGGGCTAATGTGACTGTGGATTTTGCGCGGATCAAGGCGTCAAAAATTGGTGAGTTGGCGGCGCGGTTCGATATCATTATGGGGTTCACCCCAGAACTTTAATTGTGCTGGAAGGATTTTTTATGAAGCAATTACTGATGGTCGCAATGGTAGTTTGGGGTTTGATGGGAACGGCGTTGGCGCAGGAGTGGGCCAAAGCGCGATTAGAAAAATCTCCACGCCATTTGGAATGGGTAAAAGTCAAACAGGGTCAGAGGGAAGTGAACTGTTTTGTGGCGTATCCCGAGGTGAAGGAAAAAGCGACGGTCGTCGTGGTGATTCATGAGATTTTTGGGCTGACCGATTGGGTGCGTGGGGTGGCGGATCAATTGGCAGCAGCGGGTTATATCGCAATCGCACCGGATCTGCTTTCAGGCGCGGCTCCCGGGGGCGGTGGGACTGCGGAGTTGGGGAGCGGGGATGCGGTCCGCAAAGCCGTTTCGATGCTCGCACCGGATCAAGTGACGGCGGATTTGAAGGCAGTGACGGATTATGTCGTGGGGTTGCCTGCCGCGAATGGGAAGGTCGTGGTAGGGGGATTTTGTTGGGGTGGGGGGCAATCGTTCCGGTTCGCGACGAATCATAAGAAAATCGGAGCGGCCTTTCCGTTTTATGGAAGCGGACCGGAGGAGGAATCGGCGATGGCCCGAATCGGGGGGCCGGTTTACGGCTTCTACGCGGGGAATGATGAGCGGGTGAACGCTACCTTGCTCAAATCCACGGAGTTAATGAAAAAGGCGGGGAAGGTGTATGAACCTGTCACCTATGAGGGTGCAGGGCATGGTTTTATGCGTGCGGGCGAGGCACCGGACGCGAGTGCTGGTAATAAGAAAGCACGTGAGGACGCTTGGAAACGTTGGCTCGAGATTTTGAAGAAAATCTGAAGCCTACAGAATTTTTCACACTTTCAGATTGAGATCAGTGACGGCACCCAGATGGGCGGAGCTGACTTGGTTGGAGTATTTTGCAAGGACGCCCTTGGTGTAATGCGGCTTGGGTTGCTTCCAAGTTTTGAGGCGTGCTTTGATTTCCTTGGCGGGAATGTTTAGATTGAGAGTGTGTTTGCGGGCATCAATGGTGATGGAGTCGCCGTTTTTAACGATGGCGAGCGGCCCGCCGACGTAGGCTTCTGGGGAGATATGGCCGACGACAAAGCCGTGGCTGCCGCCGGAGAATCGGCCATCAGTAATGAGAGCGACGTCCTTGCCGAGACCTCGACCGGTGACCGCGCTGGTAGGCCCGAGCATTTCCCGCATTCCGGGACCACCGCGAGGCCCTTCGTTGCGGATGACGATGACATCGCCTTTCTTGATCGAGCCATCAAGAATTTTTTTCAAGGCGGATTCTTCTGAGTTAAATACGCGGGCTTTACCGGTAAATTCCAGACCTTCCTTGCCGCTGATTTTAGCGACGGCACCTGTGGGGGCGAGGTTTCCGTAGAGAATTACCAAGTGACTGTTTGC
>WBXJ01000309.1 GCA_008933045.1 Verrucomicrobiota bacterium | reverse complement strand
GACAAGCTTAACGATATTACAATTGCTGAGTGGGGTAGTCCCAATGAACTTCCGCTAGGTGAGGTCATTAAGGAACTGGCGTCCCAAATTAAGAAGAATGATCCAAATCATTCTGGTGTTAATTTTATTATCAGTTCCCAATTGGATAAGCCCGCCGCCGCCCCTGAGCAAGGGGTTGATCCGCTGACAGGTCAGCCGGTATTGCAACCGTCAACTGAGCCATCAGTCGATATTGAGACTTACACGATCAGGGTAGATCCACCCTTAAGGGACATGCGGCTTCGGGACATTCTGGATGTCATTATTAAGATAGCGAAGCCACCCAATGTAGTATCAGAGGTTGGAAAAAACGGTGTACCAGCGACTCGACTAGGGCTCAAGTTTTCGATCGAAGACTACGCGATCATCATTAGTCAGCAAGTAGACGAGATACCCACCCTCTACACCCGAACATTTCGCCTCAATCCGAATAGCTTTAAGCAGGGATTGGAAGGTTTAGGATATAGCGGAAACCCATTCCAAGGCCTCGTGCAGAGCACCGGCGGTGGCGGTGCTGGCGGTGGAGCAGGTGGTGGTGGAGCAGGTGGACAAGGCGGTGGGCAGAATGGTCAGGGCGGTCAAGGCGGTCAAGGCGGTGGGCCTGGCGGCTATTTCACATTCGGCGGATCGACTCAGAGTGGAGGCGGTGGTGGTCAGGCGGGAGGTGCTGGCGGAGCGGCCGGGGCAGGGGGCGGCTCCGGGGGGATCCCTTATGTTGTTTCGATGGTCAACACCCCAATGTCCCTCATTCAAGTCGAGGTCCGTGCATTTTTCACAGCTGCTGGAGTCGATTTTCCACCAATCATTCCTCTCTCTACTGGCGGGACAGTCGCGCAAACGGTTACTCAACCGAACGGCAGGGAAACTAAAACTGAGGTAACAACACCAGCACAGGCTCGAGTCGTGAGCGGAAAAACTTTGTTCTTCAATGATCGAACCGGAGTCCTTGTGGTCAGGGCAACGCTCAAGGACTTGGACGTTGTCGAATCTGCAGTTCAAGTGCTGAACATCACTCCTGATCTGGTTACCATCGAGGCCAAGATCGCTGAGATTTCTCAAACCGACAGCAAGGGCGTCGGCTTCGATTGGTTCCTTGGTAATTTTATATCTGGCGGTGGCAAGATAGGATTAAGCGGCGGTTCTCAGGAATCTCTAACCGCTCCAAGCTCGATTGCTAATCCATCGGGAGTATTCCCAAACAGTGGCGGCTTTGGCTCAGCCCTTCCGAACGCTTCCACAGATCAATTGCTTACTACCGGACTTCGCAATGGCAACAGTCAAATCACTCCAGTGGCTACATTGAGCGGTATCTTGACGGATCCCCAATTCCGCCTCGTGATTCGTGCTCTTGAGGAACGCCAAGGTGTTGACTTAGTTTCCGCTCCAAAGATTACCACAGTCAGTGGTCGTCAGGCTCGTATCGCTGTCGAGGAGACTCATACCATTATCGTGGGTCTGGGTGTGCAAGGCTTAGGTGGTAATTCTGGCGGTGGCCAAAGCGGTGGCCAAAGCGGTGGCCAAAGCGGTGGCCAAAGCGGTGGCCAAAGCGGTGGCCAAAGCGGTGGCCAAAGCGGTGGCCAAAGCGGTCGCCCGATCATCCAATAGCAGAGTTGACACTTATATTTTAACTGCATGAACCTAAAATTTGCACTCCTCGTGGTTGCCGCTTTCGCTCCCACTTTTCTTGGACAAGCCCAAGTCGTCCAACAGGCGCCAGTCATCCCCGCTGTGACACCCATCCCAGCACAGATCCCTTTCGGGTCAGTGCTTGACGTGATCCCTTACGTATCAGCCGATGGTTACACGATCCAAATGAGTATCGTGCCTACATTCACCGAGTTTCTTGGTTATGACACCGAGAACGCGCGCCAGTTTCAAACGGTGGTGGGTAATGCTGCTGTTCAACCTACCCCACTACCCAAGTTCAGGATCCGTCAGGTGACCACCAGTGCGATTGTTTGGGATGGACAGACCATTGTTCTCGGAGGTTTG
>WBXJ01000308.1 GCA_008933045.1 Verrucomicrobiota bacterium | reverse complement strand
TTAGAGCGCGACCCACGAATGGTCGCGCGACCCCCACCCAACCCAGCCTCGCAGCCGTCCACCCAGCCCACGCACACACCTAACCAGCCCTCATTTTTTCACGGAATTTTGGACACCGTTGTTCTAAACTCGCTTCGTGCACCTGACAGCAGCACGGACCCGCGGCAGTTTGGCTTTGAGCCAGCCCTGATCCGGGCATGAAGCTTGTGGAAAAACGCTCGATGAGGTGGTGACCATTTCTGGTTTAAACTCATTGCTTTCGCAAACGCCTGGACTGTATTTATTTTGTCCTGGAGCATTATTTTTCTTGCCTGGACAGTTTTTATATGTATCCTGGGAACTCACATAACTACTTTAAAATCAATCATGGACACCCAAATCCCAAATACAGAAGACGTAACCATCCAATATGGCCTCAGTGGTGATCTCACCTTTGATGCTTCCGGCGAAAAGGAATTCACACTGCTCAACGGGCACAACCTCGGGAATAGCACGCTCATGCTGTGCCTCCCAATGCGTGAATTTTATGATCGCTCGTTTGTTGCAAACCAGCAAAACCTAAACGAGGCCGCGCTCTTCAGAAACGAGGCTGTCGCTCAGCGCAAACTTGATCCCGCCCATACCCTGGGTCTGGCTAAATATATCCTGAAAGGTCTTTTCGCCAGCCTTAGATCTTTTTATTCCCAAAAGGGGGGCACTCCATCAACGAAGTTTGATGAAATCAATCAAACTATTGGGAGGCAGCCTTACATGTCGCTTCAGCCCATTGTCGCAAATATTCGCGCCTGCCGTTCGGGTGGGGCGGATCTAAAATTCAAGAGACATAGCGATGGTAAAGTTTCTGTCTTTTTGACCAATGCGCATGTGCTTTGGGTTATCGACGGGCAACACCGCAGAGAGGCAATGCATATGGTAAGTGAGTTTCTTCAGGACATTGCGCTCAAGCAGGTATACCCGAAAAAACTTCTACTTTATCCAGAGGGTGCGGGACTTGATGTAGAGCCTGCTGAACTAGCGGTTTGGAATGATATAAATCAAATTGCAAGGGCTAGCACTACAGTCATGGTGGAGGTGCATCTTGGTCTAAATGCGGAGCAGGAAAGGCAGTTGTTCTTTGATTTGAACAACTACGCCAAAAAGGTTGACTCAGGCCTTGCGTACAACTTTGATCAATCCAACCCGATCAACTTGTATATAAAAAAGAATCTTGAGGAGGATAAAGTGCTCAAAGCAAACCTAGTCGATAAGGATAAGATCGATTGGGATCATCATGATGGTTCATTTAGCAGAAAAGACATCGTCGCGGTTAACGCTATTCTTTTCCTGAACAAAACTAATATTAAAACAGCTTCACCGGCTAGGGTGAAGGAGTTGGAAGCCTTCGCAGATAATTTTTGGAAAATCGTCAGTGATATTCCTGGCTTCGGCGAGCCAAGTGCGAAGAAAATTACTGTTTCGGCCCAGCCAGTGGTGCTCAAAGCCTTGGCCAAACTCTTCAACCAACTCCAACTGGGCAAAAACAAAGACGCTTCGACCCTTCAGAAACTAATCGAAGGTATTCGCACCAGAAAGCTAGATTTTAGTCACGCAAATAAAGTTTGGCGTTACTATCAGTTCGACCCCCTAGAACGCGACAAGGAGTTTTCTGGACTGTCCGACTATTTGGCTGGAGAGGACGAGGGGAACCGTGATATTGGCATGTTTAATGCCGCAGACAGCGTAATGCGGTTCGGAGCGAAGCACAATGACATCTATCCAATTATAGGAGATATGATCCGCTGGATACTCGACCTACCAAACAGGCATTTGGTGAAGCCTTAAACACTCGGTTATTTTACGATTATTGACCTGTCCCTTTATTTTCACAGCCCAGCCTCGCAGCCGTCGACCCAGCCCCCGCACACACCTAACCAGCCCTCATTTTTTCAAGGAATTTTGGACACCGTTGTCTATCTTTGGTGTGCTCATTTGAATGTCTCCTCGTAGATGCCCACGTCACCCATCATCCGTTTCTTGTTTTTTGCGATTTCGTAGTCGCCGTTCGGATGACGCTCAATCCAATCGG
>WBXJ01000307.1 GCA_008933045.1 Verrucomicrobiota bacterium | reverse complement strand
GTCGACTGGTATTTATGCCAACCCGGGCCAAGACGGACGCGCTTGGGAGCGACCGTGTTCGCTCGAGCTTATCCATCCTAATGGCACGAAGGGGTTTCAGATCGACGCTGGCATCCGAATCCGAGGCGGGTTTTCTCGATCCACTGAAAACCCAAAACATGCATTTCGCTTTTTCTTTCGGTCAGATTATGGAACTTCCAAACTACGGTATCCGCTCTTTGGAAAACAGGCGACGGACACCTTCGATGCGTTTGATCTGCGTACGTTTCAAAATTACTCATGGAGCTTCCAAGGGGATTCGAGCGGTATTTTTATGCGCGACGTATTCTCACGTGATGCTCAGTTAGCGATGGGACATCAAGGCGAGAGAGGCGACTATTATCACCTTTATATCAACGGGCTTTATTGGGGGCTTTTCAACACTGCCGAACGACCCGAGGCATCCTATGGAGCCACTTACTTTGGTGGCAGTAAGACTAACTTTGACGTCATCAAAGTTGAGGCAGGGCCTTACACCATCAACGCCACCGACGGCACATTGGTCGAGTGGACTAAACTTTACAACCTCGCCAAAGCTGGGTTCACCAGCGACGCTGCTTACCTCAAAGTTCAAGGTCTCAATCCTGACCGTACACCCAATCCGACTTACCCCAACTTTGTAGATATCGATAACCTGATCGACTACATGTTGATCATAATCTACGGCGGAAACATTGATGCTCCAATCTCCGCATTTCTCGGCAATACCAGCCCTAATAATTTTTACGGCATGCGCGACCGCACTGGAGCTTCAGGAGGGTTTCGATTTTTCTGTCACGATGCTGAGCACACCCTGCTTCCCAATAGTATCAATGAGGATCGCACCGGCCCGTGGCCTGCTGGGGAGTCTGATATTTACAAAAGCAATCCTCAATGGGTCTGGCAGAAGCTCTCCGCTAATCCAGAGTTCCGACTGCGGGTCGCCGACCACGTTCATAAGCATTTTTTCAACGGAGGCATCCTGACCCCTACGAGCGCGACGGCGTTGTTGATGAAGCGAAAAAACCAAATCGACCGAGCGGTTGTCGGTGAGTCCGCACGATGGGGCGATGCAAAAACTGGAACACCCTACACACGAGCCACGTGGCAAAATGCGGTCAATAACGTGGTACAGAATTATTTCCCTCGTCGCTCTGATATCGTACTGACCCAACTGAAAGCGAAGAACCTTTATCCGGCCACTGTTGCGCCAATCTTTAGCGTCTTCGGAGGGAACGTCCTTCCAGGCAGTTCCGTCTCGATCACCGCACCCGCTGGCATCCTTTATGTCACTCAAGATGGCAGTGATCCACGCCTTTTTGGTGGAGCGGTCTCACCCTCCGTCCGACCGCAATCAGGCCCGCTCATTTTGAATGAAAGCCTCACGGCCAAAGCTCGATCCCTTGTTGGCACCAATTGGAGTGCATTGGTTGAAGCCCCCTTCACATTGATCCAAACCTTTACCAACCTTAGCATCACGGAGATCATGTATCACCCGCCGGATTCAGGGGAAACCAACGGCAGCGACCTCGAGTTCATCGAGATCAAAAACGTAGGCACCAAAGAACTCGACCTGAGTGGAGTCACGATTACCAACGGAATTGATTACCGGTTTCCCATCGGAACACGGCTTGCCCCCGGTAAATTCACCGTTCTTGCTAGCGATCGCACGGCGTTCACCAACAGGTATCCCCAAGTGGTACTGAATGGAGTTTACGACGGCAACTTAGCTAACACGGGCGATACGATCGAAATTCGCCATGCGGTGGGAACCTTAATTACGAAAGTTACATTTATCGATGAAACCCCATGGCCGGGAGCTGCTGACGGTCGCGGGTTTTCCTTAGTGCCGATCAACCCAAACCTGAATCCTGACGCTAATAACGCAATCAATTGGCGAACTAGCAGTGCCATCGGCGGTTCTCCGGGGAAGGATGACGCCGACCCCAATGTGCCGAGGATCCTAATCACCGAATTGCTCGCTCACACCGATCCCCCACAACTCGACACCGTGGAGTTTTTCAACCCCGGAACTAACTCAGCCAATATCAGCGGTTGGTTTCTGACGGATGACCGCCAGC
>WBXJ01000306.1 GCA_008933045.1 Verrucomicrobiota bacterium | reverse complement strand
CCGAAATCATCGGCAATTCGCACTGCCGCAATGTACATCTTGCACTGCTGGAGCAGTTGATTCTCAGTGAGGTCAGTCTCATCGTTGGGTCCAGTCTCGAAGGTCATACCCTTTCGTCGCAACCACAATAAAACTGCGGCTGCCTCGGGGTCGGAGACCCGCTGCATCTCGGCATAGAGGGAGGATTGACTGAGCCTCTCCTTGAAAACGCCAGTTGGGTGGAGTAATTCGTCAGGGATGATGGCATTAAACATACCCATGCAACCCTCATCAAAAACGCCCATGATCGCCTTTTGTTGACGAAGCTGTCTGGCTACTTTTTGGCCTTGGTGTTCGTCCGCTAAAGGCAACTTCAAAAGCGAGAGATCTCGCACGTGGGACTGATCGTGCGAAACAACTCCATCCGTCAACCATTGACGCAAACCATTTTTAAATAATTTGTCCGTGAACCGTTCACTCCACAAGGAGCTGTAGCGAATACCAGCCTTGGTCATCGAACCGTTCAGGTTTAATAAGCCCACTAACCCAGGCCAAGTGCCGCTCCAATTGGCGACCGTGAGAATCGGACCACGGTGTGTCAATAGTCCATGCAATAAATGATGACTATACTGCCACACCGCCTCTGCCACAATTAACGGGGCATCAGGATCGAGCGTGCGAAAAACTTCCATCCCCATTTTTTGAGAATCAATAAACCCGTGCTGCTTTGATTCATCATAAGCATGGGCTCGGATTACCTCCCTTCCTTCCGCCTGAACGGCCTTAGTTAGAATCGCCTCCATTCGAGACTGCGCAACCCAACACTTCTGATTGGCGGAAAGGCGTAAATCGCCGTTGGCCATTAGATAAACCGGCTTTTTCATCCCAGTATTCATCGCTTCATCAACACGTTAACTTTTACTCCTGATTTGCCGCAACTAGCAAATCTTGCAGTTTGGAGTGACCACAAAAAACAAAAAAGGCGCAAGTGAAACACTTGCGCCTTCTGAAAAACTACGAATTAAGATTGGCGACGGCGATAAGCCGCAAGACCCAAGCCCACCAGACCAGTGCCGAGGAGAGCAAACGTCGTTGGCTCAGGCACAGCAGTGATTTGAGCAGCAAAGTTATCTTTCAGGCCGGCGGTATTCATCAACTGCCAAGCACCTGAGGTGTTCGCCCAAAAATCATCGAAGCTTGAACCCACCGTTGGTGCGTCATAAAAAAGCAATCCAGCACGTTCGCTACCTTCAAGACCGGAAAATGTTACCGCCCAAGTAAAGCTATTAGCAACGGATTGGGACAAGTCCGATGCGGTGACAGTGTGAAAGCCAGAAGTCAACCCGAACACACCGCTATCAAAAAGCATCGTGCTGGGCAACCCACCTGCCCCATCATTGGCATAAAACTTCAGGGCACCCTTTTCGTTTCCGCTAACGGCGAACGAAAGAAAGTATTCAAACTTGAATTCGGTAATGACTCGACTAGCACCGCCGAGCGTGATCTGATCACCGATCGTGCCGTTGCCTAGGTCAGAGAAATTACCCAAATAGTTGGAGGAGTTGTCGTAGACAACTTCGGCCATTGCTTGTGGAGCTGCCACCAAGCCCAAGGCTGCGGCGACCACACCTACCGATTGTTTTAATGTTAATTTCGCGCTCATTGATTTTCCTCCAATATCTTAATTGACCAACCCCATCAGAGTTTAAAACTTAGTTCCGTTTTCAGCTTGGTCAGAGTTTTTCAAAACCGAGCACAAGATGCAAGATTTATTTTCAAAAAAGATGAACTCCAAATTCTGGTCCTTTGAATTCATTCCGAACAGGAGTTCCGGTGAAGTTCGCTTGAACTCTGTATGACTTTATTCTCGACCCTGAACGCATCGCGGATTAAACAAATAGGAAAGAATTTCATGGAAAAAATCGCTCTTATTACTGGAATCACTGGACAGGATGGATCTTACCTCGCCGAGCTATTGCTTGAGAAGGGCTACCACGTTTACGGGATCATTCGTCGAGCCAGCACTTTTAACACAGGTCGCCTTGAGGCTATTTATTCGGGGCCTCAGGATTACACCCGTCGGCTGTTTCTTGAGTATGGAGACATGAGTGATGCTAGCGGGCT
>WBXJ01000305.1 GCA_008933045.1 Verrucomicrobiota bacterium | reverse complement strand
CGGAACCGCTCAATCCCGTGATCACCACGAGTTGATCGCGTGGAATTGCGAGCGTTAAATTCTTGAGATTGTGCTCCCGTGCTCCGCCGATACGGATAAAGTCTTTGGCCATAATTCTGACTCACAGAGTGTAAGCGTCCCAACCGCTCGTTGGCGAGCCAGCTCTCGATGTCTCTGGCGGCCAAGGAATTATTCCTGTCCCAATCTGCGGTCAACCATTGAATGCGGACACTAGGAAGGAAAAACGTTTAGGGCTTCCCGAGGAAACATTCATCTCGATTTGTCGGACGGTGACGTCAAAACTCATGGCTCGTGATTTAACTTCACAGAGCGTTTGATACCAATCCTCGAAATAATTGGATCATTCGAGGATTGGCACAGGATCCGTCTCGAAGCAGTATCGTTGACATGTCGATCGCAGCACCTGAATTGAAGCACTTAGTGACAAGTCTTGGGTTGGAACATCCCTCACGCCACATCTTTCTTTGTGCCGACCAAACGGAAGCCAAATGTTGCTCAAAGGCCGATGGAATGATTGCCTGGGAGTATCTAAAAGCTCGCTTAAAAACCTTAGGGTTGACCTGCAAACAATCGACAGTGTTAAGAACAAAAGCGAACTGTCTTCGGGTCTGCATACGGGGTCCGGTTGCCGTCGTGTATCCAGAAGGGACTTGGTATCACTCGTGCACACCGGAGGTGTTGGAACGGATTATTCAGGAGCATTTGATTCAAGGTCTGCCCGTCAAGGAGTTCATGTTTGCTGAGGCACCTTTAACCAGAAATTGTGACTGACATTGAAGCTTTTGTAGATCACAATCGTGAAATGAGCTACGCATCACTGATTGATTAAATAATCTCAGATTAAATCACGTCCAACTCACATGTCGATTGTCGCGCAACTTGGTCGGAGGCTTACTCAGGGGGTTCTCCTTTTTTTGTTCCTTTTCCAGGTCGATATTACCCAAGCAGATTCGCTCCCCGGAGGTGACTTGGAGTTTTTTGAGAAACATGTGCGCCCGCTTTTAGCTGATCGATGCTTTAAGTGTCATTCAGAGCAAAGTGAGAAACTGAAAGGGGGACTGAAAGTAGATTCAAGAGCGGCACTTCTGCGAGGCGGTGAAACCAAGCCTGCCCTAGTCCCCGGTCACCCTGAGCAAAGTCTGTTGATCGAAGCCATTAACTACTCAAATCCTGACCTGCAGATGCCTCCAAAAATTAGGTTATCCACCGAAGAAATTGAAGCTCTCACTTTATGGGTCAAACACGGGGCACCATGGCCTTCCTCCGCCTTGGCAAGGGTAGCGACGGCTCCCACGAACGCGGCTGCCGTTTTTGATCTCGAGAAACGCAAACAAGATCATTGGGCTTGGAGTCCTATCCTCAAACGCACACTCCCGAATGTGACCGATCGCACTTGGTCTGCAAACCCCGTAGATCAATTTGTATTGGCCAAGCTCGAAGCCAGCAAAATGGCACCCGCGCCCGATGCGGAACGACGCACGTTGATTCGGCGGGTTTATTTTGATCTGATTGGCCTTCCACCGACTCCCGATCAGGTCGCTCAGTTTGCCGCTAATGATAGCCCGCAGGCTTATAGTGAACTTGTCGATCAACTTCTGGCCTCTCCACGATTCGGGGAACGCTGGGGTCGGCATTGGTTGGATCTGGTTCGTTATGCTGAAACTTTGGGACACGAATTTGATTACGAAATTCCTAACTCTTTTCGTTATCGGGATTACGTGATTCGAGCATTAAACGACGACGTGCCTTACGACCACTTTTTGCGTGAACATTTGGCAGGTGACCTTTTGGAGCATCCCAGAATTAATTCGGTTTCTGGATTGAACGAGTCTGTGATTGGTCCAGGTTTTTTTTGGTTTGGTCAGCAGACGCATTCGCCTGTTGATGTGCGGTTGCACCAAAGTGAATTGATCGACAATCAAATTGACGTGATGACGAAAACGTTTCTCGGTTTGACAGTCGCTTGCGCTCGGTGCCACGACCATAAATTCGACCCCATCCCAACGCGCGACTATTATTCACTCTACGGAATCCTTTCGAGTTCTCGTTATGCCCAACGACCCCTTTTTGCGTCGGGAAAATT
>WBXJ01000304.1 GCA_008933045.1 Verrucomicrobiota bacterium | reverse complement strand
ATTGAGCTTTTTGAGCGCGATCTCATTACCTAAATTTCAACCGATTCTGCGCCGTGCCGCGAGGAGAAAAATGAGTTTGGTTTAGGATCAATAAAAGGATAGTCTGGGCCTCCATGAACACTTCTCCTGCTGCTCGTCAACCGCTCGTTCAAGGTAAATCTGACCGCTTGATGTCGCTCGATGCGCTGCGTGGTTTTGATATGTTCTGGATTATCGGGGCAGGTGCCATTGTCCGAGCACTCACCGCGATGGGTGACATCCCTGGTTTCAAATTTCTTGCCCAGCAGTTGACTCACAAAACTTGGGCAGGGTTTGCTTTCTACGATCTTATTTTCCCGATGTTCGTGTTTATCGTCGGAGTTTCACTGGTCTTTTCGCTGTCCAAGATTCTAAAAAATGAGGGCCGCGCCGCCGCCACTAAACGCGTCATCTCCCGTGGGTTATTGCTGGTACTGGTAGGGATTTTTTATTACGGAGGCTTCTCCAACGAATGGCCGGGTAATCGTATGCTCGGGGTGTTGCAACGGATCGGTTTGGCTTACCTTTTTGCGGGTTTGATTTTTTGTTGGGTGCCCACGCGCTGGTTGGCAGGAGTGGCTGCTGGGTTGCTCGTCGGTTATTGGGGATTAATGGCACAGATGCCGATCCGCGATATCACACTCACCGTTCCTGCAATGGGACAATTGATGGCAACCACTGGCACGACCAACGCCAAGAGCCTCTATATTCAAACCACCAATTTTGTGACGGGCATTTACGAACCTGGGCGTAACTTGGCGAATCACGTCGACTACCTCTACCTACCCGGACGATTAAACGATACCTATTGGGATCCGGAAGGATTGCTCAGCACCATCCCCGCCGTCGCTTCATGTTTGTTAGGAGTTTTAGCAGGATTATTACTTCAAAGCTGCAAACTCAACGAGATTAGCAAAGTGCGCTGGCTCGCTGGTTTTGGGGTGGCACTGGTCGCAGTTGGATTTCTTTGGGGCACACAGTTTCCTGTCATAAAAAAGATTTGGTCCTCCTCCTTTGTTTGTGTGGCGGGTGGTTATAGCTGCCTCTTTTTGGCGACTTTTTATCTCATCGTCGATGTCTGGAAATTCCAAGCGTGGTGCCAACCCTTTGTCTGGGTAGGTCTGAACCCCATCACTGTCTATTTAGCAGACAATCTCCTTGGTTTTGGAAAACTTGCTGCTCGCTTCGCAGGGGGCGATCTAAAGATTTTTCTCAACACCTATATTTTGACGGGCGTGGGAGACTTAGTGGTGGCCGTGGTCGGGTTGAGCTTAGCGGTTTTGTTCTGCCGCTTCCTATTCCGTCGACAGATTTTCATCCGGCTTTAAAACCCAGACTGAGACTCAAAGCAAAAGCTAGTTACGTAGCCGCCCGCCGATTCCGACCAAACTTGAGTGCCATCACCACTCCTAAAACGGTCGTAACGATAAAGCTCACTGCCATTTTTGCCACCAACAAAGTTAGCTTGAAGGATCAAAGTACAAAAAAGAGGTCGGTCAAAAGACCGACCTCTGTGACAGCTTTTTCGGCTACTTGTTGCCGAACCTAGGCCTTACTCGAAAGTAATCACCAACTTACCGTTAGCAATCACCGTACTCAGGATTTTCACGAACGGTTTGATCATCAGGTAACCCTCACTTCCGTCGATTGGAATCTCCGCAGTGATAGTCCTATTCGCTTCATCCACAACGATGTTAGTGAGCGGTGCTCCGGTCAAACCTGCAGGAACGGCCCCTGTGACCTCCAATGCAGCGCGGACACGTGCGTATCCGATCGCAGTGGGGATTCCATCCGCCGTCGGTCCGCCCAGCAACTCCATGTCAGCATCATTGAGTTTGCCGGCACGAATCTGGATCGAGTTGACATACATCTCACGACGTTCGTCTTGATCCCCATCGCCGAAGAGGATCGCGGTCGGTTGCAACGCACGGCGCACCGCATCCAAACCTTGGTTAGCGGTCCAGTCGTCTTGCTTGATGCCATCCACATACTTGGTCACCACAGGAGGTGTCGCCGCTTCGTCATAGGCAGCCGATACACGGTGCCAAGCTCCTGCGGTGAACGCTCCGGTACCATTGTAACCCCCGCCGCCTT
>WBXJ01000303.1 GCA_008933045.1 Verrucomicrobiota bacterium | reverse complement strand
CTAAGGATGGCGTCGCCATTTGCACAACGGGTTTTGTGGGTCGGAAACAGACCAATTGTGCGCGGCCTTGGGGACCAGACACCAGATCAATCTGGATTACGAACGGGGGTTGGAGACCGGTTGTTGAGCAGTCGAATCATCAACGGTTCCAAGCGTGGGTCGGAGAAATTGAAACCCGTTGCTAGCAAACGTCTGGGTGCGACGCGTTGACTCTTAAGCAAAAGTGAGTCAGCCATTTCGCCAAAAAGGATCCGCAGCACCCACTGCGGCATTCTCATCAAATTGGGTCGATGTAGCGTTCGAGCTAAGGTTTGGGTGAACTCCACGTTTCGAACGGGTTCTGGGCTAACGACGTTGATGGCTCCAGAGAGTCTGCTTTCATCGAGCGCGTAGATTAGGGCGGAAACGCAATCCTCGAGGGAGATCCAGCTCATCCATTGGCGACCTGTTCCGAGTTGGCCGCCAAACCCAAACCTAAACGGAGTCAGCATTTTGGCGAAGGCACCTCCGTTACGGGAGAGAACCATCCCAAAGCGTGCGTTGACGACTCGGCACCCGACGTTTGTCAGAGGGGTGGAGGCCATTTCCCAATCGAGCGCGAGTTGGGCAAGAAAATCCTTGCCGGGAAGGGATTGTTCATCGATCCAATCTTCTCCCTGTTCACCGTAAATGCCGATGGCGGAAGCCCCGATAAATGTGGAGGGCGGTTGTGGCCGAGCAAGCAGAGTTTGAATGAGCGCAGATGTGACCTGAATGCGACTAGAGCGGAATTCGAGTTTGCGTGCTGCGCTCCATCGGTGGGCACCGATATTCTCCCCCGCTAGATGGATCACAGCGTCGATGGGGGTTGCAGAATGAATCCCCCAATCGATCTTACCACTAAGGGGATCCCATTGCAGTTGGTCGCCCTGGGTAGGACGGTGACGATGGAGCATCAGGATGGTGTGTCCAACCAAACGCAACCGAGGGATCAACAAACCACCGATCAAGCCCGAACTTCCGGAGACAAGCACCTGCATCATTCAAACCTAAATCAATGAGGAACCGATCGCAAACCAGCAAATCCCAAACTTCTTACAAGAGGGGCATGAATTGTGCTGTCAAATGATTTTAGAGTGATCCAATGTGGAAATGATCATGAGATCAATTGACTTTGAGGAGTCGGTTCATAGACTGGTGCCTCGAGTCCAACAGAATGAACAAGTCCGACAGGTAAACCGTGGCTGCCAAAGACGATATATTAATTGATACACTCGTGGATATGGGCCTCTTAGAGCGCAACCAAGTGGAAGCGACTCGGGGAGAGGCAGATGCCACTGGGGAGGGAGTATTAGACACGTTGGTAACGAAGGGCTTGCTCCTTCCTTCCCACATTGCTCAGGCCAAGGCGGCCCATTACGGAATCGAGTATGTCGATTTAACGGATTTACGACTTTCAGATGATGTCATTAACGCTCTACCTCGGCATTTAGCCAAGAGATACTCGGCGGTTCCGGTGACATTGCAGGAAGATACGCTGGTTGTGGCAATGGCCGACCCGACGGACATTGATACCATCGACAACCTCCGCGCAGCTCTCAGCTTAAATATCGACCCTCGGGTTGCAGCGTTGCAGGATATTGAAGCGGCACTCGAACGGTTCTATGGCGGTGGAAGTGGCTCTAACACCAAGAAAAGTGGCACTGACACGGTGAGTAAGTTGATCCAAGACATCACCGAAGGCGAGGTGGAGATTGGTAAGATGGGCAAGTTGGGCGGGGCCGATGAAGGGGCAGCGGTCGAGGCCGACGCTCCGATTATCAAGCTGGTCAACCAGATCATCGTCGATGCTTTCAAGAACCGTGCTTCCGATATTCACCTTGAGCCGATGGCGAATACCTTTCGCGTGAGGTATCGGATCGACGGTGTGCTCCATGAGATGAAGGGGCCACCCAAGAAGCTGCAGTTGTCAATGATCAGCCGTCTGAAAATTCAGTCGGGAATGAATATTGCCGAACGGCGCATTCCGCAGGACGGACGTATCCAAACTATGATCAACGGTAAACCGATTGATCTGCGCGTGAACTGTCTTCCGACCAACCACGGTGAGAGCGTCGTCATGCGTATTCTGGACAAGGAAGGTCTTCGTCTGGGACTTCCTGAGTTAGGGTTTCTTACCGACGATCAACAGACGTTTGAACG
>WBXJ01000302.1 GCA_008933045.1 Verrucomicrobiota bacterium | reverse complement strand
TTCGGAAGCGGGTTCACGAACTCGCAGAAGAGATTACTCGCGACCATGCCGACTCAAGGCTCGTCGTTGTTTCCTTGTTATCCGGATCTGCGGTATTCATGGCCGACTTAATTCGTCGAATTCCCTTGCCTATCGAGTTGGATTTTATGGCAGCATCAAGCTATGGAATGGGTACGGTGCCACGTGAGATCAGTTTCACTAAGGATCTCAAACTTAGCATTAAAGGCCGCAATGTTCTGCTCTTGGATGACATCATCGACTCAGGTCACACCCTTTGGGAGACCCGGCGACAACTCCGTACCCTTCACCCACGGCGAATCAGCACCTGCGTCCTCCTAGATAAACCGGCTCAGCGCGAGCGGCGCATCCAAGCAGATTATTCCGGTTTCACAATCCCCGACCTCTTCGTCGTTGGCTATGGCATGGACCACGCCGAACGATACCGTAACCTACCATTTATCGGACTCCTACACCCCTCGCAATTCTTGGAGGCGCGATGACAATTTCGGTTCATTTCTACTCCTACTTCAAAGACTTGACCGGATGCACCGAGACTCACCTTGAGGTTGCGGAGGTCTGCACCATCGCACAATTATTGGAGGTCGCCTTTTTGCGATTTCCGAACCTGCGTGCCATGCAAAATTCGACCCTGATCGCAGTCGGACTCGATTACCAACCTAAAAGTTATCTCTTAAAAAAAGATGACCAAGTATCCCTCTTCCCACCGGTGCAAGGTGGATGATTTTCCAAATGAAGCGTTCGCTCGTTCTGACCACCGATCCGATTGAGGAGTCTTCACTCGTGGCTGGGCGTCTCCTTTCTGAGGCGATGGGTGCGGTGGTCTATTTTTCCGGTGTGGTGCGAGGCACGGAGGGCACGACCTCAATACTAGGAATTCATTATGAGGCTTTTGCCGCTATGGCTGAGCATCAGTTTAACCTGCTATTTGATGAGATTGCGAACCGTTGGCCGGTGGAATCCATCCGTTTAGTGCATCGCTTGGGGTGGGTGCGGGTGAACGAGGTTTCGTTATGGGTGGAAGTGGTCGCGGCTCATCGTGGTGAAGCGTTTGCGGCGAGCCAGTATTTAATCGACGAGATGAAAAAACGCGTGCCAATTTGGAAACAGACTCGCTAAGGAAACGCTGAATAAAGGTGACTTCCAGAAACTCAGCTTTTTAAAAGTTCAGGGCTGGTTTTGCTCAGGGTTTTGAATAATATTTTTTAAATTGGGAGTTTTCTCGAAGTCGCCAAAATTATTAGTGTACGCAACCATGATGATCATCCAGTAAAGCGGTCCTGTAAAAAGCAAACCAATCCCGCAAAAAAAAACTCCTAATAGCATTATTATTCGGGCTAAGCTCCAAAGAAAGACCATGCGCCAACTCTGTCCTCCTACCCCACGCCAACTCTGACCCATCGCCGACCAAAAACCTATTTGCTGATCTACTACCAATGGAACCACGAAAAGCCAGCGAACATATATTTTAATTAATAATAAAATATACGCTACAGCATAAATCGAACTAAGCCATATTAACGTCCGCCCTGCACGTTCCCATGCGACCATTGGGTCTTGAAGAACAGTTGCTCCCAACGCACCAATAAACCCACTGTAAAATGCAACTATTAAAAATGGCAGCAACCCGACCAACCCAGCAATAGACAAGAAGAGGTCGGGTATAAGATAACCCATCAGGGCCTGACCCATTTTGCGGCGGAAACCTGCAAACAAATCACCCACATCACGTGGTTCTCCTCTCGCAAGCCCTATGTAAGTGTAAGCAAGTCCACCATATAATGGACCCCAAACAAAAGCATTAACTACGACAGACACGCCAAGTAAAAAAACCACTGCAAAAATTCCAAGAATAAGATTCATATCAAGTAATATTGGAGTTAAAAAATTTATTGACAACCATGAAAATACAAGTGGTATGATTCCAAGGAGCCAGAATAACAAGGCGGTCACCATCGTGACCCGCAAGTTATTGACGACAATATCCCAACCGCGTGAAAGACAAGAACCAATATTCAGAAGATAATCACGACCCCCAAAACTGCGGGAAGGCTCACGATCCCCAAAACTGCGGGAAAGCTCGTCTTGTTGATGGGAGGGGAGCTGAACAGAATAATTTTTCACGCCGAGTCCGGCGGCCGCTAACCGCTCCTCCTCAGCTTTACGTTCGGCTTCAATTTGTT
>WBXJ01000301.1 GCA_008933045.1 Verrucomicrobiota bacterium | reverse complement strand
GCTGTCTATGGAAAATACACCGCCCCCACTGTTGGTCGCGCCGCCTCCTCCCGTCATCACTGCATCGCCAGAGCGTCGTCGTGGCCGCGCTTGGATTTGGGTCTTGGTGACCGTTCTGGTGCTGGGTTTGGTGGCATTGGGAATTTTGATCAAAGGCGCATCTTTCGTAATGAGTTTAGCGGAACCAGGCGAGTTCCAACACCACGGTGGAGCAAGGCTGTTCGAGGTCTCGGTGGATCATGAATCTTCCTCCGATAAAATCGCCATCATCAAGGTGGATGGAATTATCGCCGGTCAATCAAGCGAGATGTACGGGCCGAACATGGTGGATTCTATCAAGGATCAATTCGAGCTCGCCGAGAAGGATTCGAATGTCAAAGCGGTGATCCTCAAGGTGAATTCTCCGGGCGGCGAGGTGATGGCTTCGGACGACATTGCCCGCATTATTCGGGAGTTCCAACAGAAATCTAAGAAGCCGGTAATCGCTTCGATGGGCAGTCTGGCCGCTTCGGGTGGTTACTACGTTTCCGCGCCCTGCCGGTGGATCATCGCGAACGAGCTCACCATCACGGGCAGCATCGGAGTCATCATGCAAACGATGAATTACCGAGGGCTTATGGACAAAGTAGGCATCCAACCGATGGTGTTCAAAAGTGGCCGTCACAAGGATATGCTCAGTTCGTCGAAGGATCCCGAGGATATCGATCCTGTGGAACGTCAAATCGTGATGGATATGATCATGGAAACCTATCAACGGTTCACCCAAGTCGTTTCCGATGGTCGTTCCGCCGCCGCAGCGATCAATCAGACGGATGGACGACCTCTTGCCAATAACTGGAAGGATTTTGCTGACGGTCGAATTTTGACAGGTTCCAAGGCGTTTGACCTGGGTCTGGTAGATGAATTAGGCAACTTTGAAACCGCCGTCCTGACTGCGGAAAAACTGGCGAAGATCGAGGGCAAGGCCCACTTGATTCGCTATAAAGAAACGTTCGACTTCACCACTTTTCTCGATCTACTAGGCGGAGTTCGGTCGTCGTCCCCCGCCCTCAAAGTGGATCTCGGGTTCGACCTCCCCAAATTGCGGACGGGCATGCCCTACTTTATGCTCTCGACCGCGATCACCAAACACTGATCGCCCCCCTCCCCGGCAACACAGGCCGGTGTAACGAGTTCTTTTGTCTCACAGATGCGCCTTAGTGACACACTTAGGTGACACTGGCGCACCTGTGACAGGTTGCATCCACCCAAAAGCCCTTATTTGAAGGCTTTTTCGTCGATTTGAGTTTGGCATTACTTTCGCTCTACTTCACTTGAGTTTCGCAGTGGTTATGAAACAAAACTGCCGATCGGGTGTCAAAAGACTATGAATGGTGTTTTAGGAATGATGATTTTTGATCAATCGTGGTGGCTTTTCATTCCAGGTCTGTTGTTAGGCATCTACGCTCAGATGCGCTTATCCTCGACTTACAAGAAGTATGTGAACGAGCCGGTGCAATCCGGCGTGAGCGGGGCGGAAGCAGCACGTCAAATTTTGAACAAAGCTGGCCTCTTCAATGTCCAATTTAACGAGGGGACGACCGCAACTGACCCCCGCCACACACTCTTGGAATTCCACGCCCTAATTTTTAAAGTTTGGTTAAACAAAAAAAACAGACCATGAAACTGAGCGTCGTTACAAAAACAAAGCCCCTCTTGCGCCTGATGGATCACCGAGGCACGCGCACAAGAAAGGTAAGCCTCGGAAAACGCCACACAATCGCCGTTCCTGTGCCGACGGAGGCGCACACGAAGTCAGTTGACCTCTGGAAACAATCACCCCCGCCCGTGCCTCGGGAAGTGGAACCCACCCCAGATCGCGCACCCTACGACGGCGATACCGCCCTGAAGCTCTACCTGCGGGAGATTTCACAATTCCCGCTACTCACCCCACAAGAAGAAATCACGCTCGCAGCCAAGATCAAACGAGGCGATAAAAAAGCGAGGGACTTGATGATCAATGCCAACCTTCGATTGGTGGTAAAAATTGCCCACGATTATGACGGGTTAGGCTTGCCCCTGCTCGATTTGATCAACGAAGGAAACATCGGCCTGATGAAAGCCGTGGGACGATTTGATCCTGCCAAAGGTGGCAAACTTTCCACCTACGGCTCGTGGTGGATCAAACAATCCATCAAACGGGCTTTGGCGAACCAGTCCAAAACGATCCGGCTACCCGTGCATCTCGTGGACAAAATCTCTAAGCTACGCCGCACCGCTCTCAAGCTGCAGGAAATCTTCGGACGCGAGGCGACCGATGAGGAATTAGCAGAGGAACTCAACACCACCACGTTTCGCGT
>WBXJ01000300.1 GCA_008933045.1 Verrucomicrobiota bacterium | reverse complement strand
GCACGCATAAAAACAAGGCTGGGTTCGATCTTCCAAAACTATTCGTCGGGTCGGAAGGAATGCTCGGCATCGTCACGGAGGCGACGCTGAAACTCCTCCCCTTGCCTCCATCACGAGCCGCACTTGCTATTGGATTCTCGAAAATGAGCGATGCGACTCGCACGATCAAAGCGATTTTCAAAACAGGATTTCTACCAAGCGCACTCGAAATAGCAGATCAATTCACACTTGCAGCAGCGCAGAAAAGGACTGGAAGCAAACGCCTGATGGGGTGCCAAGCCCATATTATTGTGGAACTAGACGGTCAGGAAAAGTCGCTACGCAGCGAAATTCGAGATCTCGAAAAAGCAGTAAACGCGGAACCTAATCTCTTCGTCGAACGTGCCATTGGCCCCGAAGCTTGTGAGGAACTCTGGAAACTGCGCCGCGAATTCTCCTATTCCCTGCGGGATACTGGACTCACCAAGCTGAATGAGGACATCGTTGTTCCGCGTGGAAAACTGGATGAGCTATTTCGTTTTACGAGTCAACTCGAGAAAAAATACGGATTGCCCGTCGCATGTTTTGGACATGCAGGTGATGGCAATATCCATGTCAATGTGATGTTGGACATCAACCAACCTGGAGCCCAACAGCGCGCGGATAAGGCACTGGATGCATTGTTCAAGAAAGTGGTAGCACTGGGCGGAGTAATCACAGGGGAACATGGCATCGGCATTGCAAAAAGTCCTTGGTGGCCGTTGGCAGCCTCCCCTGCCCTACAAGCTCTGCATCGGACAATAAAAGGGGCCCTCGACCCGCAGAATATCCTGAACCCCGGCAAATTTGTCTAAGGTTCACAGGATGTTAAAAAATGATTCGAATGAAACGATCCCTGTAATCATGGACTACTCGACCGATAACCCAGCCTCGGCATCGGCGGAGAACCCGATCGAATCTTAAAACTTTGAAACGATTGTTCTTGTCGGATGGTGGAATCGTTGTAATATCTGAGGCTCACTTTTAAAGTGAAATTGATTTATGGGACGTATTTGCGAACTGACAGGGACTAGGCCAATCAAAGGCTCACACATTTGGCGTAGTGGTAAAGCCAAGAAAAAGGGTGGTATCGGCACTCACGTGACCGCGATTACCAAGCGCCGTTTTTTCCCCAATCTTCAACGCGTAAAAGCGGTGATTAACGGAGAAGTGCGCTACATCCGCGTAACTGCGGCTGCCATCAAACAAGGTTTGATCACCAAAGCGCCAAAACGCACTTGGAAGAAGCCTGTTGCCGCCTAAATTCGGCAGTTACAAGAGTTTAAAAAGACGATCTTCGGATCGTCTTTTTTGTTGCCCTGTTCGCAGCAGTTTCGGAATTAACGACCCTTGAGACGATGCATAGTGACTCGTTTTATTTCGCGGTCGCTCTCCCGCTTTTTGATGTCATCACGTTTATCGAAATCTACTTTCCCTTTCCCAACACCGATCTGAACCTTCACCTTGCCGTTCTTCCAATACATCCCCAGTGCCACCAGAGAGTGCCCCTTGATAGCCGCCAAACTAAATAACTTTCGAATCTCGGCACGGTGGAGCAACAGTTTGCGAGGAGCCTTCGGTTGGTGATTTTGAGCGTTTCCGAACGCATATTCGTCGATGTGGGCGTTATAAAGCCACACCTCCTCGTTTTCTACGCGAGCGAACGCATCACCAATCTGCCCTCGCCCTGCACGCAGAGCCTTGACTTCGGTTCCATGCAGAACAATCCCAGCCTCGAAAGTTTCAAGGATATGGTAATCCCTCCGCGCTTTGGAGTTGGAGACAATCTCTGACATAAACAAAACAGCCAGAAGCGTGTCCTTCTGGCTGTTCGCGAAATTCAAATATTTCTATGACCGGCGACGCTTTTTAACAGGAGCTTCGAGCGGCCCTTCTTCCGCGTAAATTTCCCAAGCTAACTTGCCTTCAGCAATCTCGAGCAAGGCGATGTCCGCCGCTCCGAGACCAGCAGTCTCCGAAATCATCGGACGCGAGCTGCCATTACCGTTCGCACCAGTCAACTGACGCACTCGTCGCGACACAACGTTGATGAGGACGTTGGGATTCACGACTTTTTCAAGAGCTCTCCTACAATATTCGCTATTCAAAATGTTCCCTTAAGGTTGCAAAGAATTGACACATTAGCCCCACCTTCCCCACATCGCAACCCAATTGTTTCAAATTTTTGACACGCGAAATTATTTGATCGGGGAGTAATCGGCGGCTTTGAGAAACTCGGATTTAACTCCCCCCTCAGCGATCAGTGATCCGCCGATTTTTTCAGAGTTAGCCTTAGCTGCCACCCATGCGGGGTCTTTGTGAAATGAATCGAATGATGTTTTTGAACCTTC
>WBXJ01000299.1 GCA_008933045.1 Verrucomicrobiota bacterium | reverse complement strand
CAATTCTTCGATTTGTGCTTCGATGGTATCGTCCAGTTTGTAACCGTCAGAACGGAAAAACTTGATGCCGTTGTCGTCATACGGATTGTGGGACGCAGTGATGACGATGCCAGCATCAGCGCGGAGGCTTCGCGTGACGTAAGCGACACCTGGGGTGGGTAAGGGGCCAATAAAAAGCACGTCAACACCCATGGAAAGAATCCCAGAGGATAAGGCATTCTCCAGCATGTAGCCCGACAGGCGCGTATCCTTACCGATTACGATTTTGTGCCGTTCACGACCTCGCGCCACCGTTTCCATATTACGAAAAACATGGGCAGCAGCACGCCCAAGTTTTAACGCAGTCTCTGCGGTGACAGGTTCGATATTGGCAGTACCACGCACGCCGTCCGTACCGAAGATTTTTTTGTAAGGTGCCATGAGTTGAGAAACTGTTAAAAGTTAAGGCTGCAAGAGGTTGACGTGAACTTCCTTTGGAGTCGTGTTCTCGGTGCGAATTCCGTTAGGAACTTGGATTTGAATCGATAGAAATGCACGGTTGGAGCGAAACGCTGCGACATCCACGAACGCGTGAATGTCATTTGTAGTGAGAACCTTCATGCTCGCTTCGTCACCTGACAGTTCCGCGTTGACGGTCGATGTTCCAAGGCTGAAACGACGATTCTCGCCGCTCGCCTGCAGGATATTGACGGGGAGTCGTTCAAAAGATTTTCGTGTAAGATTTTTTACACCAGCACCCTCCTTACCCGCGAGAATGCTTTGATCGGAACGATGGAATACCAACCAGACCACGATGGCCAGCATCAGCGCAGTCAATTTCAGGAAGAAATTGTTGAGGATCAGGTTGTGTTTAGCCATGGTGCGAAATTGAGTCGGATTCGGTGATCGGGCGGTTTTGAAGTTTACCGCGAATCCAAGCACGCCAAGTGAGTTTAGGTCGGCGCATGAAAATTGAGGTGAGGAAAGCACGAAGATCCTCCACGCTCAGCCCACGAACCCACTGGCCCTTGTAGGCATAGGAGATAGTCCCAGTCTCTTCTGACACCACGACGACAATCGCATCGGTTTCTTCGGCCAGTCCGATTGCCGCCCGATGCCGAGTACCTAAGGATTTACTGAGATCCTGTCGTTGAGTTAGCGGAAAGATGCAGGCGGCTAAGGCGATCCGATCTCCTTTAATCACAACGCCGCCGTCATGAATGGCATTGTTCGGGAAGAAAATAGTCTCCAACATTTCTGGTGTCGCTTCGCAATCCACAGTAATTCCCGACTCGACCACGTCCCTCAATTGAATTGATTGCTCGAGTGCGATCAACGCCCCGATACGCACTTCGGATAATCGTTCCACGCTTTGCACGATCACTTCGATGTTTTCGCGCTGTTCCTGCACCGTGCCGAAAAGCGGCAGGTTTCCAAGTTCCGCCAACATCCGACGAAATTCCGGTTGAAATAAGACCAAGACGGCCACGGCTGAGAATGCAAAAAACGAACGGAGAAAAGTACTCAACACATCAAGTTGTAACACGCTAGTAACGAATGTCAGGCTGATCATTACTAGAAAGCCGATGACCACAGGCCATCCGCGAGTCCCGCGCACGAACAAGAATCCGTAGTAAAATGCGGTGGTCAACACCACGATTTCTACCAACGGCCTCCATAAAATAGAGATCCAATCAACCACGTTTATTCTTTAATTGAACTAACAATTCAGTCATTTGCACCGCTTGTCGAGTTTCGGCCACATCATGAGTTCGGAGGATTTGCACGCCACATTGCACCCCCCATAGCCCACAGGCTAACCCTCCGGGAAGCCGTTCCTGGAGTCCTGCACCGGTGACTTCTCCAATGAAGGATTTACGCGAAACGCCCAGCAGGATCGGTCGCAGCAGAGTCTGGTAGGATGTAAGTGCCGCGATCAGCTCCAAGTTATGCTGCAACGATTTTCCAAATCCAATGCCCACATCGAGTATGACTTGCTCACAGTTTACTCCTGCCTTTGAAAGAAACTCCAGCCGGTCTTTGAAAAAAAATCGCACTTCCTGAACCGCATCTCCGTAGTGCGGATTTGACTGCATTGTTTGAGGGTTTCCTTGCATATGCATCGCTACGTAACCAACACCAGTCTCCGCAATGAGTTTCCACATCGTATCATCGCTGCGGTTAGCCCCAATATCATTCACCACTTGCGCCCCTTCGGCTATCGCCGCATGAGCCACTTCAGGTTTCTGTGTGTCGATGGAAATAATCGCATTGGTTTGCTCGCGCAAGCCCTGAATGACAGGAATGACACGCCTGATCTCTTCAGCGCACGAGACTTGTGGCGCACCGGGTCGCGTCGATTCTCCTCCTACATCGATCCAATCTGCACCTGATGCTAGCAGGTGCATTCCTCGAACTACCGCAGCTTTG
>WBXJ01000298.1 GCA_008933045.1 Verrucomicrobiota bacterium | reverse complement strand
TACGCCCCTGAGCACCCCCAAAGTGGCCATCCCGGGTGTGACAAAGTTCGTGTAAAACGCCTCGATCCATTTTTGAAATCAACGAACTGACCATGAACAATCCGTCGCGTCGAGATTTTCTAAAAACTGCAGCTGTGGTCGCCTCCTCGGCCGCACTGGTGGGGCGGTCAACGGTGGCGGCGGAGGCTGCTCCAAAGCGCATTCGCAAAGCGATTATGTTTGCCACGGTGGGAGTGCCGGGCACCACTCTGGAGAAGTTTAAGATTCTCAAGGAAGTGGGGTTTGAGGGTGTGGAACCCATGAGCCACATGAATCAAGACGAAGTATTGGCGGCACGTGATGCCACTGGTTTGGAAATCTGTAGCGTTTGCTGCAATACCCACTGGGCAAAACCGCTTTCATCGCCGAGCGAGGATGTGCGCAAGGTGGGTCTTGAAGGGTTGCTTCATACCTTGCGCGATGCCCACCGTTACGGTGCGTCCTCGGTTCTGTTTGTCCCAGCGGTCGTGGATAAAACAATTTCTTACGCGGAAGCCTACACGCGGTCGCAAGCGGAGATTCGAAAAGCCTTGCCTCTAGCCGCTGAGCTCAAGGTCAAGATCGCGATTGAGAACGTCTGGAACCAGTTCCTCCTGAGTCCACTCGAAGCAGCCCGATACGTGGATGAGTTTCAGAGTCCTTGGGTTGGTTGGCATTTTGATGTCGGCAACGTCATCAATTACGGGTGGCCGGAGCAATGGATCCGCATTCTTGGCCCGCGCATCCAGAAGCTGCACATCAAGGAGTTCAGCCGTAAACGCCGCGATAACGAGGGCCTTTGGAAGGGTTTTTCCGTCGGATTTCTCGAAGGCGATAATGATTGGCCTTCCATCATGAAAGCCTTGGGGGACATCAAGTATTCCGGTTGGGGAATCGCGGAACAAGGCGGCGGAGATACGAAGGAAGGGTTGCGCTCGTTATCCGAGAAAATGGATAAGATTTTCGCGAGCTAAACACTAAACATTTTGGACCTCGTTCCCGGGCGCCAACATCAACGCCGTGAGTGGAGGAAGTGTGAGGCTGACAGATTGTGAATGTCCGTGGCTTGAGGTTGGGCTGGTTTCCACCAAGCCGCAATTGCCAAGATTCGAGCCACCATAAGGTTCCGCATTGGTATTGAAAACCTCGCGCCAACGGCCGGCAATCGGCAGACCTAGGCGGTAAGAATAACGAGGAGTGGGAGTGAAATTAAAAATCACGGCAACCGGATCCGAACCTCCCTCCGCTTGGCGGACGAAAGCGATGATACTATTCTCGTGATCCGAGCAATCAATCCAATAGAAACCGTTTGGATCATAATCTGCAGCCCAGAACCCGCGTTGTTTGCGGTAAAGATGATTGAGATCAGCCATCATCCGTTGGATCCCGAGGTGATAAGGGCCCGTCTCGAGCAATCCCCAATCCACTGAGGCGTTCGCATCCCATTCGATTCCTTGCGCGATTTCGCCACCCATGAACAGTAATTTTTTCCCAGGAAATGCCCATTGATAGGTGAGTAGGCAGCGCAAATTGGCGAACCTTTGCCACTCGTCACCTTTCATCCGCCGGAGGAGCGAACCTTTGCAGTGGACAACCTCGTCGTGCGAGAGCGGCAACATGAAGTTCTCGTGCCCTTGGTAGAGCATCGCGAACGTTAAATCATTCTGATGATATTTGCGGTGGATCGGCTCGCGCTGAAAATAATGCAACGTGTCGTGCATCCATCCCATGTTCCATTTAAAGAGAAATCCGAGGCCGCCGTGGGATGAGGGTTGGGTCACGCGAGGCCACGAAGTCGATTCCTCCGCGATGGTCATTACAC
The DNA here is from genome assembly GCA_008933045.1 of Verrucomicrobiota bacterium. GTDB lineage: Bacteria > Verrucomicrobiota > Verrucomicrobiia > Limisphaerales > SXQI01 > SXQI01. Next base: position 580 of record WBXJ01000298.1, on the reverse strand, counting down.
CGGGGTAAGCCTTTTGTACGAGGATATTCATCTCGCGAAGAAAATCCACGGCTTCGAGATTCTCCCGTCCGCCAAACTTATTGGGGAGCCATTCGCCCGCTTTGCGTGAGTAATCGAGATAGAGCATCGAAGCGACTGCATCCACCCGCAAACCATCGATATGAAACCGTTCGCACCAAAAAAGCGCGTTGGATGTCAGGAAATTCCTCACCTCATGACGACCATAATTAAAGATCAATGTTCCCCAATCCTGATGGACTCCTCGGCGGGGGTCGGCGTGTTCAAACAGTGCTGTGCCGTCGAAATTTGCCAAAGCCCACTCGTCGCGAGGGAAGTGAGCGGGCACCCAATCCACAATCACGCCGAGACCCACTTCGTGCAGGGCATTGATGAGAAACTGAAAATCGTCCGGTGTGCCGTAACGGTGAGTAGGCGCGTAAAAACCAGTGACTTGATAACCCCACGAAGGGAAAAAAGCATGCTCAGCCACCGGCATGAATTCGACATGTGTAAACCCCATGCGTAGGAGGTAATCCACCAAGGGTCTAGCGAGTTCTCGGTAGCTGAAGGATTCTGTGGC
>WBXJ01000297.1 GCA_008933045.1 Verrucomicrobiota bacterium | reverse complement strand
GCGGTGGCACAACGATACCCTGACCCATCAGGCGAATGATTAAAATCGTGAGCGAAGAGAGAGAAATCGCATAAAAAAGCCGTTTCAAATCGGGTACGCTGAAGTAACTGAGCAATCCAGAAAACTGCCTAAAAGCGAATAGAAACGTCAGTTTACTGGCGACAGTCCATAAACAAACCTTCGGAATCGTTGCGAAATCGATGCGAGTGAGGTCGAAATCAAAACGCAGTAGGTAAGAAAGGCAAATGGAACTTGTGAGCACCACCCCATAGAAGACGAGGAGCAGGGGTAGACGCACCAAATGGCGGACGTGCAAACTATCGAGCTTCATGGAAGTCATTGTTATGCAAAAATCGTGAAACGCAATCTGCAACTCGAATGGAATTCAGCGAATGTTCAGTCGGTTGTCCCTTACGGTGAAACCTGAGATCCCTCCATAGGTTGGTTGCCGCGATAGGTACATTGGGCTGTGCAAGTCTCGGCGACGGTTACTTCCACGAGCAACGGAAGACTCGGTTTGAGCCGATCCCAAATCCAGACTGCTAAGTTCTCACTGGTCGGATTTTCGAGGCCAACCACATCGTTCAAATAATAGTGATCCAGTTGTTCCCAAAGGGGTTTGAACGCTCGGGAAATATCAGCGTAGTCCATGACCCAACCTAGCAAGGGATCACACTCACCTCGCACGACCAACTCGGCCTTAAAGCTATGTCCATGGAGCCGATGGCATTTGTGGTCGACTGGTAGATTAGGCAGGTGGTGAGCCGCCTCAAACTGGAATGATTTTTTGAGTTCGAGAATCATCGTATCATTTAGGTTAGAATTCGAGGTTACACCAAGTGACTAACTCACCCAGTGGTGGATGCCCGTCGTGCCGCCAAGTGAGGGGGGGGCGTTGCATTTGTCCCAAAGGACACACTCGGGTGGCACCCCAACGGGCGAGGATTCCCGCCACGTTGTTTGTTTTTGAAGATGGGACGGCGATACCAACGGTCGAAACTTGATGAACTACCGCATCAAGATTCATCAACAATTGACTAAGGTTCGCGATGGGTTTCACAAAAATAAACCGGTGTTGGCAGGACGGTTGAAAATCAGAACTGGGATCAAAAACAACCGTCCACGCTGTGCTACCTTGGCTGCACCAAATTTTGCTTTCTCCGTAGGTGGAGCGGATTTCGTAAAAATTTCGGTAGGAGGCAATTTTCGCTGAGGTCGATACGTCCAGAGGAGCACGTGGCATCCGGACTTCATGGACACTCAATTCCCGCGCTAGAAGCTCTGCGAACATGGCAGGGGAGACAGTGCCATCCACTTCAACGTAGATTATCTGGGGAGATAAACACCCCAGTTGATCCCAGATCGTGACATCGAGAGCGACGCGTTGAATGATGTCCCGCGTGAGATGAGGCTCCAGCATCTCGGATGCGACGTAACCCACACTCACCTGATGGCCGTGGCCCACGAGCTTGAGAGTCCCCGGAATTCGCTGGCGTAGAGTGGCGATGGTTTCCGAGGAACCCGTGGCGGTAAGACAATCCAGATGATTAAACCAAGTCTCCTCGAGAGCAGCATCGCCCCCTTTCCATTCCGCAATCTCCAAACAGGCACCCAGTTTCGGGTCAGCCTGATAAATCGAATGGGCGAACATTCGTGGGAGAAACGAGGTTCCCCGCGCGCATTTTACAAACTGTGCGGAACGGATCAATAACCCCAGCAGAATACTTGTGAAGGTTGGGTTTGGCAGCACTCCCCCGGTGATATGCCCTAGCAATTCAGGGCCTCTCGCCATCGCAGCGCAAAGGCGTGATGCCTCATTGGCATTGGATACCATCGCATCAAGCCGGTCTACGTGACCCAAATCCTGTTCGATCAAGCCCACCAAGGACGACTCGGTGATTCCACCAAAAAAGTCATCTAACCCTTGGCGGAGAACCTCTACAGAAAAGCCTGTCTGAACAGGTCCGTTTCTCAACGTCTCCACCCGGATCGGGTTGTCGTCCATCATCCACTCCTGGGCCACCTTGGTGATCAATTTGATCATTTGCCCCGTGGATCTGTCTGCGAGATAGTGGGCACGATTTCTTCGCAAAGCGAGGCAAGCTTCCGAAAGAAGTTCTGGTGTTGGTCGAGCTTCAGATGGTAAATCTGCTAGGAAATAGTTGAGCGCGTTCATGGTAAAAACTAACCGCAAAACCTGTCAGCGGACAAAGTCACTCCAGACACTAACCAAGTATATATTCCAAGCCAAAAATGATCAACCCAGCGGATGGTTGAAATTGGAAAAGAACCAATACCTCGAGGTAAAACTGAGTGCAGATTTAACCACAGGCCAGAAAAGCGATGAGTTGGAACGGGTTGAATGAATGGAGCAATCCTTCTCATGTAGCGAACAATGAACAACCTCTTGGCGATGTGGACGGATCTCGACCTAACAATTCTAG
>WBXJ01000296.1 GCA_008933045.1 Verrucomicrobiota bacterium | reverse complement strand
CGTCATCGTGCTGCATTCATTCTTAAATCGATCGGCATTGGGCCCAAAATATCGAACTTCTGCGGTTTCCTTTACCAACTCCTGGAGAGCAGCGCGTGCATCAGCAAACGCTGTGTTTGCCTTACCGACGTACTCTTGCATGCTTGCAGGGTTAACTCGAACAATCTGACTCATGATTTATGTCTTTCCCTTCGGTTGTAGGATCCGATGATACGGACACCTGATTCACAAGATGATTTCAGGAAACTAACAATCCCTCCCTGCCCTGCAAGCCGTTGCTTACAAAAAGTGCCCGGGGAAAACATAGCCGGTCGCATCGCGCGAAGTAAGACCTGTTTCGCGCGCTATTTTTGGTAATACTGATACCCTCATTGGATAAGCAACCTTTACATTGGCAGGGACTTAAGTAGGAGAGTCGTGGCAGAGACCGGAGATACCGCCCGCAGTGTTGACCTAGATAGTGTCAGATTTGTCCACCTTCTCGATGCGCTGGGAACGCAAATTAGAGAAAACAAAGATCGAGTGAACATGAATTCTTTGGGTAACCCGCCACAATTTTTTTACCGAGGAGAGAACTCGCTGCACAACGCTTACCGGATGATTGATACAAAGGACAGCGAGGCTTTGCAGCGGATATTTTCAATTCGACTCTCCTTAGCCATGCATCTTGAATTCGTAAATCTTAACGACCGGGCACCTTGGATCGCGTGAAGTACATGCAGTTTTATTTCCTATCTAAGCCTGTATCGCTTTGAACCTCAACGACCCCTTACAAATTTACTCAGGTAAGCGACCATCGAGCGTTAATGTTGAACGCCACTGCGATTACCTTCGCAATCCGAATTTGGTTCTTGCTACATGGAGCAACGAAGCGCGGCTGGCTTTAACGAAACTCAATTCGTATAAAGATGAAATTAATCTCAGCGGTAAGAATGACAAATCCATAGAGCACATAGCAGCTTCACTAAATTTGTTAATTCAATCTCGAAAAGGTCACCTCATCCCTTTTGTAGAAGATTTCCATGTACGGATCTCCGCGTGCGAGCGTTGGGGGCATGGCGTCACAAGCGTCATGCTCGGGCTAGAGAGGGAGGTCACTGCAAAAGTTGCTGAGATTCGTGAGGCTAAACGCTCCTACGAAGGCATCGCGCTACTTGACGGAGTGCCAATCCTTGATCAAATAGAGGGTGCACTGAGCGAACCTGTTCGGCTGGCGCATGCAAAGGTGGCTTTGAAAGAAGCGGAATTACGGGGCCTTTGCGATAGGCATCGGGTTCATGGAGAACTCTGGCTCGAGCGGATAAACCGGCTTATGTCCCTGAAGGTGGATCTCCCTGACCTTGCACCTAGATTAGATGACAAGACAAAAGCAGACTGGGTCGGGCCGCGTTTGAAAAGTTTACTTGGAACTGGTCAACTCTGGAGCAGCCAAGAAAGCATAAGCCCTGCGGACGTCAAGCAGACACAGATCGGTGACTGTTACTTCGCCGTGGTTATGGCGGATCTGGCAAATACTCCTAGTGGACGAGCCTTTCTTCAAAGCCTTATCACTGATAATTTTGATGGTACTTATACAGTGTATTTTCCTGGGTTAGGAAAGTCTTTTACTGTCGACGCTGATGTATACGTGGGCAAAGAAGGCAACTACTTAACGGGTGTACCAGGCACACATGGCAATTTCTGGTACTTGATCATTCAGAAGGCGTGGGCGGCCCACAATGCGGAGTCTGGCGGAGGTTGGGAAAAAACGGAGGGGGTCCGAGGATTACAGGAGCTCGAAGTTTTTAACGCTTTAGGGCTGAGAGGCACGACAATTGGCGTAGCAGACATCGACGTAGCCGGCCTTGATGCAATCCTCTCTAAGGCTCCCGACCTCCCCGCTACCGTTGGTATCAGATTCGCTAACTTCACCGGCAATCCAAACTCAACAGGCTCTCACGCCTTTTCGGTTCTTGAGTACGACTACCATTCGGGATCGCCACGAGTGAAGTTGCGCAACCCGTGGGGAACTGACTCTGGAAATATACCTGGAACGGAGCGTTTAACCAATGGGGAGTTCTGGATCTCCGTTCAGATCCTCAAGGAGCAAGCAAATTCGGTTTCATTTGCCGGAACGACTCCGTGAGGGCGTTGCGCCTGATTGCAGTCATCTTTATTCCTCTTTTGCTAATCCCGTCATGCGCTAATTCCAAAAAGGAGAGACTCATGGTTTCCGATGAATCAGCCCCTAGTCGGGCAACCGCCGTCAACCCGTTCATGGCTGATCACCAAACTTTTCAGTTAGCAACCCGTGCTCTTTTTGGTGAGGTAACCGCTCAAGATGAATTCAAAACAACGATCAAAGTGGATCAAGTTTTAAGGGGCGATCAAGGTGAAGCGGGCACGAGTGTTGAGTTTTCACATGGTCTCTGGTTGCCACCTCTTGGATTTCGTGGCTACTTCTTCATCATTGATGGTGAGCAGGCCGGACTTATTCGTGCGGTTGAGAGCGAGCG
>WBXJ01000295.1 GCA_008933045.1 Verrucomicrobiota bacterium | reverse complement strand
GCGACGGTGGATGGGAAACCTGAGGTCATGGTGCGAGCAAATTTCATGATGCGAGGGATTCCCCTTCCCGCCGGAAGCCATGTGGTCGAAATGATTTATACAGCGCCCACTCAGGGAATCTACTTTTCAGGAACTGGGATCCTGCTAGGACTTCTCGTGCTGATCGTCATCTGTTTTGTCGATTGGCCAAAAAAAACGAGCGTCGCGAAAGCCGACTGATTCCACGGTGCCTCCGTGGTGCCTTGACCGCCCCCGAAGTGCGACCTATGGTTCGCATCGAGACGGGAGTTTGCGCTACTGCTTCTCTGCATGCACTTTCTAACTTACCTGCCGGCGATGAGGGTTTATAAAGCTCTTGGCTTTGTCCTGAGCTTCATGATTATTTCGGAGATCAAAGCGGCTACCGCACCCGCTCGCCCAGCCAAATCACCGCAGGATAAAAAGGCTGTTGCCCCCGTCGTAAAAACGGAATCTATCGAGGAACTGACTGCACGCCTTCGTCCCTCCGTGGTGATCGTCCGCCAGATTGGTCGGGATGGAAACGTGGACGGAGTCGGCTCCGGTTTTGTCATCTCCAGCGAGGGTCTGATTGCAACCAGCCTGCATGTCATCGGTGAAGCGCGGGCCGTGAAAGTAGAATTTTCGGATGGCCGAAAGTTCGACGTCATCCGAGTTCATGCGTGGGATCGCAAGACGGATCTAGCCGTGATCGCTGTCGAGGCCACCGGTTTGAGTCCGCTCCGCCTCGGTGATTCTGACCTCATTAAACAAGGCACCTCTGTCATTGCCATGGGTAACCCTCACGGATTAACCCACAGCGTTGTGGAAGGTGTTGTCTCCGCGATGCGGCAATTTGAGGATTTGAAACTTATCCAACTCGCGATCCCCATCGAACCCGGCAACAGCGGCGGCCCCTTAGTGGATCGGCAAGGGCGTGTCCAAGGTGTTTTGAGTCTTAAATCGGCCATCACGGAAAATCTTGGATTTGCGATGCCAGTCAACATGCTCAAGCCTTTGTTGGATCATCCAAACTCCGTCCCAATGTCACGTTGGATCACTTGGGGTTCGTTGGATCCGCGCCAGTGGACCCCGATGCTGGGCGCGCGATGGACTCGACGTGCCGGGCAGATCAACGTCGAGGGCCTCGGTTCTGGCTTTGGTGGGCGTAGTTTCTGTCTAGCACGTCAGGACCCGCTGGGCCAAACTTACGAGCTTTCTGTCCGAGTAAAACTTGACGATGAAGCGGGTGCGGCGGGTTTGATTTTTGCTGCCGATGGAGGTCAAAAACATTACGGATTCTACCCCACGGCTGGGCAAATGCGCCTCACCCGATTCGAAGGTCCAGATATCAATTCGTGGACGATTTTGCTTCAGACCAATGCTCCCGCATACCGGCCTGGAGAATGGAATACTCTAAACGTCCGAGTCGAGCCTCAGAGAATTCTCTGCTCAGTCAATGGGATGCAGGTATTTGAAAGTAAGGATTCTCAACTCCGTGGCGGCCAAGTGGGTCTCACTAAATTCCGCCAAACAAAAGCTGCGTTCGCTGATTTCTCGGTAGGCGCAACGATTCCAACAGGCTCCGAAGCCGTAAAGGAAACCGAGAGCGATCGTCTCAACGCTCAGGCCAAGCGCCTCGACAACGAAGCTGCTCAACTTCGTTTGCAGGCAACAAAGGTTCATGCTCACGAAGTTCAGATCGCGATCAAAAATCTTCTCGGAAAGCCGGAGGAAGCGATCGATCTTTTTGAAGCGGCATTGCAACTTGCTCGCCTTGATAATCCCCAGTTAAACCTCCCTGCTTATCGTGCGGAACTTAAATCTATGGTCGCAGAAGCTCGTTCACTTTTTTCTTCCAATGCTGATGAAGAGGTGCGCCTTGGAGCACTCATTGCGTTTCTTTTTCAGCAAAACGGCTACCACGGCAGCCGTTCGGATTACTACAAAAAATCTAATAGTTACATCAGCGACGTGATCGATTATCGAGAAGGGATTCCAATCACGCTATCCGTTTTGTTTCTTGAACTAGGTCGACAACTCGGTGTCACCCAACTGTACGGCTTGCCGTTGCCCGGACATTTCATGGTGGGCTACCAACCCAAGGGGGGCGCATTACGGATCATTGATGTGTTTGATAGTGGCAAGATTCTGACTCGTTCCGAGGCCATCCGCATTTCTGGTGAGGAGAGTGACAGCGCGATTTTAGATCAACATTTTCTTCCAGCGACAAAACAGGAAATACTGGTTCGCATGATCAGGAACCTCACGTCCGCAGTCGCTTCGGAACAGAAGCAAGGGCAACTCTTGAGGTATCTAGATTTGATCCTCACGATTTCTCCTGATGAACCCATGGAACGCTATCGACGTGCCGTAACGCGTTTTCAAGAACGTGATTTGAGCGGAGCCGAGGAAGATCTTCGGTGGATTTTGAACAAAAAACCGCGAGGCGTCAATCTCGAGCGGGTTGAGGAACTACTGCGTTCGCTCTAATTTTTAGGCTTCGTCCTTCAAGAACACCATCTTCAGAGTGCTCCGAGTGGTCGC
>WBXJ01000294.1 GCA_008933045.1 Verrucomicrobiota bacterium | reverse complement strand
GTTCCAAATAAAGACACAGATCAATTAGTCACCACCGGACTTCGTAATGGAAACACTCAGATCACCCCAGTAGCGACACTGAGCGGTATCTTGACGGATCCCCAATTCCGCTTAGTCATTCGCGCTCTCGAAGAGCGTCAAGGCGTTGACCTAGTTTCCGCTCCAAAGGTGACGACAGTGAGTGGTCGTCAGGCTCGTATCTCTGTCGAGGAGACTCAGACCATTATCGTCGGACTAGGCGTGCAAGGCTTGAATGGCGGTGGCGGTGGCGGTGGCGGCGCGGCTTTGGGCAATGGTCTAGGCGGTGGCCAAACCGGTCGCCAGATCCAATAGCAGAGTTGACACTTATATTTTTAATTGCATGAACCTAAAATTTGCACTCCTCGTGGTTGCCGCTTTGGCTCCCACTTTTCTTGGACAAGCCCAAGTCTTGCAACAGGCGCAAACCATCCCCGCTGTTACACCCACGGCAGCACAGATCCCTTTCGGGTCAGTGCTTGACGTGATCCCTTACGTATCAGCCGATGGTTACACGATCCAAATGAGTATCGTGCCTACATTGACCGAGTTTCTTGGTTATGACACTGAGAACGCCCGCCAATTTCAAACTGTGGTGGGTAATGCTCCTGTTCAACCTACCCCACTACCCAAGTTCAGGATCCGTCAGGTGACCACCAGTGCGATTGTTTGGGATGGACAGACCATTGTTCTCGGAGGTTTGATCGCTGAGACAGTCAGCAAGAATCGCAGTAAAGTTCCTATCATGGGTGACATTCCGCTTCTAGGCCGGTTTTTTCGCAGCGAGTTCAAGAATAGTGTCAAAAAGAACTTGGTCATTTTTGTCTCCCCAACAATCATTGATCCTGCTGGCAATCGCATCCATCCCCCAGAATATCCCAGCGATCCAACTTACAGGCTTCCTTACGATCCCGGAACCATCCCGCCTCAGGTTCCTGTTGCGAAGTGAGGAAATAATTGATCCCTGAAAACGATTCGCAAATCTAAATGAGTCATGCACAGACATTTGAATCGCCCGCCAAGCGCACGCTGCTCTTGGTGGATGGTCATGCCTATGCCTATCGCGCATTTTTTGCTATCCGTCAAATGTCGGGTCCTGATGGGTCTGCAACCAACGGGATCTATGGTTTTATCAAGATGTTGCAACGAATGATCACGTTCGTGCAACCTTCCCACGTTGCTGTGATTTGGGATGGAGGTCTTGCAACCGAACGTGTTTCGTTGTTGCCAGGGTACAAAGCCGAAAGACCACCAACGCCCGAGGATCTCGGTCGCCAGATTGAAGATATGCGGGACTTCTTAGCCGCAGCAGGGTTCGCTTCGGCTGTTATTCCAGGAATTGAAGCAGACGACCTGATTGCCACTCTAGCTTTGGAGGCCGAACGTAGCGGGCATCCAGTCGTCATCGCCAGTTCCGACAAAGATTTCATGCAGTTGGTGAGCACCAACATAGGACTTCTTAACCCCGGCGATAAGGAACAGCGCATCTGGGGAGTTGCCGAGGTGTTTGAGAAGACCGGCGTTCAACCTCATCAAATCGTTGAATGGCTCAGTTTAATTGGAGATGCTGTCGATAACATTCCCGGTGTCGCTGGAGTGGGTCACAAGACTGCCACCGAGCTACTTCAACAGTACGGAAGCGTTGATGGAATTCTGAGTCACGCCCACGAGGTGACTGGGCCCAAACGCCGTGATGCATTGCTGGCCTCCAAGGAGTTGCTGGAGCGAAATCGCCAACTAATTCAATTGCACACAGGGTTGGTCTCTCCGATCGTCCTAGACGAGTGCGTTCCCCAACCCCAAGATTCGAGCGCGTTGGCCGCACTTTACACACGATGGGGTTTTAAGACCTTACTTAGCGAGTTGACCAGTCCGCCCATGTCACAGCCTGTTCTCCTCTGAACTACAATTTTTATTTCACATCGAATCATGGTAAACGAAAAAAGAAACAGCTCACCCACAAGTCCTTGGAGGACTGCCGCTGCTTTCACATCGCTGGCTTGCGGATTGCTGAGTGCGCCGTCAACCTTTGCGGTACAGCCATTGGCCGTCGCCAGTTCTGAATATCGCCTGGTGAACGCACAGGTGGGCGATCAATCCAAGGCTCAACTGGCTTTCGGAACTAAGGGTGGTTTTGCCGTCTGGCAAGATAACGCAACGGATCGTGACGGCCTAGGCGTGAGTGCCCGTCGTTTTACTTCGATCAGCTCAGGTGCTTTTTCGGCATTTCCCGTCAACACACTCGGCGATGGCGATCAAGAGAATCCCCAAGTCGCCTTATTCAGCGATGGTGGCGCGGTGTTTGTCTGGCAGGGTGGGCCTAACGGTGGCCAGCATATTCGCGGACGGATCATCCGTGCGGACGGAGTTTTTGCAGGGGATGAGTTTTTAATCAGTGCCAATGCGACATCCGCTCAGATCGAGCCCGCCGTTTCGATTCTTCCAGATGGCTCATTTATCGTGAGTTATTCCAGTTGGTCGCAAGATGGCGATATGAGCGGAGTCTTCGCCCAACGAGTGAGTCGCGCAGGGG
>WBXJ01000293.1 GCA_008933045.1 Verrucomicrobiota bacterium | reverse complement strand
CCTCCGTCGATTTCTTTCCCAAATCCGCAAAAGTGTTCGCTGCCTTCTGCACCAGTTCACGCGACGCTTTGTCATCTACCGGTGCTTTGAGCGCGATTGCAGCAGCCTCCTCAGCTTTTTTCTACGCCTCGTTCAACGCGGTCTTCGATCGGTGCTGCTTCAACTGAGCCTCTGTCAGGCTGAGTTGTCGTTGCAGAAAACCAAGATTCGTCGCGCCAGCAAGATTGGCAGGTGTTGGCTCCATATCTATCAACGCTGACAAAACGTGGTCCTTTTGTTCCGCCAACTTGAATTCTAACTCTGCCTCGATCAACTCAGTGGAAACGGTGTTGGTTCCATTGAGAATTTTTTGCAACACAGATTGCGCCTGCGTGAGTGCGTTCTTGCTGACAGCGCGGGCCTCAGCCAACACAAAATCACGCCGATCTGGATTCACTGCGGAATCGGGAAGTTTGATCTCCTGAATCACCAAAGCTCCACCGAGCGCAGACGGCACTCCGGGATGGATAATTTCATTCGTCAAGGGATGTCGTTCATCACCTCGCACCAACAAAAATGTCGGCGTGTTTGTCGAGTCAAACGCTCTGACCAAACCATCCTTAGCTTTGTCCAACTGTCCTGGAATCCGGTCTGTGCGAACTTGATGAGGCTCGAAAATTGCCCTCATTTCAAAATACTCACGTTGTGTGATCGGATCAAACATATGGTCGTGGCATTTGGCACATCCCATTGTCAACCCCATGAACGCTTGGGACGTGTGTTTAACCGTATCCTCCAACCATTGTTCTCGTGAGAGCATCTTGTAATTTCGCACAAGAAACCCAGTGGCACGCAGGGCGTCGGTGTCTTCCGGAGCCAATTCATCGGCGGCGAGCATTTCGACAATCATCCGGTCGTAGGGTTTATCCCGATTCACAGAATCCACGATCCAATCGCGCCAACGCCAAATGTGAGGTTTCGAATCGCGAATCTGATTTCCATCCGCCCAACCAGCCCAATCGCTGTAACGCCAAACGTCCATCCAGTGACGAGCCCACCGTTCACCGTGGCGTGAATCCACCAGCAAACGATCCACCAACCGTTCGTAAGCCTGCGGATCGTTATCCTGAAAATAGGCGTCTTGCTCCTCCGGAGTCGGATTGAGTCCCGTCAGATCGAGATAAACCCGTCGAAGCAAAACCTCCCGCGAAGCTTCAGGTCGTGACTTTAACCCATGCGCCTGCCGCTCCACCTCTAAGAACGAATCAATCGGATTGTGGCCGGCACTCGGAGGAATCGAAGGTCTTTTGACAGGTTCGAAAGGTTGCCATCGGTAGCTTGTGAGAAAACTCTCAAATTCTTTGGCTCGTGCCTTCCCAGTCGCCAACTCTTTTCCGGATGGAACGTCCAGAGGATCACCCGGATTGTGTCCCAGTAACAACTCCAACTCGTTAGCTGTTCCATCGCCATCAGTATCCTCCTTCGCGATCAACGCCAACCTTACGGGGAGATCCTTTTTCTTTCCGGCTGTCTGCAACTCCTCGCCCAACAAACGGAGCCGATTACCGAACGGATTATGAGGAAACTCCTCCAAGTTTTCGGGATTTTTTTTAGCACTCGGCAAATGACACGTGGAACAACCCGCAAGCTCTCTTACCAAAAAACGATCATAATGCTTCTCCAAAGCTGCGCGATTAGCGGGAGAGGCCCCCACGCTGATCGCACTAAGCCAGATCAGAACCCAAGCGAATAAGGGTTGGCACCTTTGGATAAATAAGGCGTGACTTTGCATTGGTTTATCCCTTCACGTTACGGCCCTCCTAAATCATTCGTCAAGCTCAGCCATCGCCCACAACAAAGAACCGGTTGGCATAGTAATGTTTCTTCTTCCTGGCCCCAAAGGGGCACACGAATCCCCGGTGGCGAAAACCTGCCAACAACATCGCACGCAGACCAACATAATCACGATGCTAACCATCCAAAATTCCTGCTTCTCCTCGGGTGACAATAATGACAATTTGTGGCCACCAAGCTCACAACTCGTTTGGTTTAAATCAGTCAAACCACATTACAGGTGACTTCCAGAAACCTCCCGCTTTGAAAAATGTCATTCAAAAACCCAGCAAAACCAGCCCTGAACTTTTAAAAAGCTGAGTTTCTGGAAGTCACCTTAAGGTACAGCTTTTTCCAACTCGAGAACCTGCAGAGTCTTCAGAGTGTGGTATTGCCAAGTTGGAACTTACCCTACCCGCTATCCTTAAAGCCCAGCCTCGAGTAATTATAGTAAGGAATGCATTCGCTTCGGACGCGCTTGTGAAATATCAAAAGTGGACATCGTAACTAAACCCCCGACAAAGGATGGTGGAAACTTCAAATACAAGGGCGGACTGTGCCTGTGTTTTATACTCGTACGCTTGCAGCGCAATGCCCGCTGGACAAATATAATTGGCAACGACTCAAATGGCACGTAGGAAAGGCTTGGGCTGCAACTGGCCCCGTCGTTTCTACCGAGTGATCAAGGAGTAGTCCCACCGCACGGGCCGGACGGAGGCACCAATGGGTGGTTGCGTTTCCTTCAT
>WBXJ01000292.1 GCA_008933045.1 Verrucomicrobiota bacterium | reverse complement strand
TTTGAGATCGCGAGCGTTGAATAGTTATCACTTAGTTTCGCATGTCCCCCCGCCACTGCCTCCGTTTTTTGACACAAAAACTGCTTTATTTCGCTCCGCTCGCATACCATTCCCTGACATATCGGGGAGAACTCATCGTGACATACGTTGACAATGACCCTCATGGATCAAAAAGAAGTGATGCGGTTGAAGTCCTTAAGGGACAAGACATTGGATCCATTGGAGCTTGACACAGCGGTATTGTAAAGGATTGGACTGATCTATTTCAGCTTACTATTTCCGAAGTGCTTTGCGGATGTCTACAATCCAGGCATCGTGAATGGATCTACCGCAGCGGTTATTAACCAGCTTGGGTGCCCCGGTCGTTAAGACAGATGCCGATGGCTTATTTGTAATCAACGCGACGCCTGATTCATGGTTGGTCGCGATGGCAAAACGGAAAGTCGCGGATCAGGTGTCGATTTACTTTTGGATTTTTGCGATCAAAGATCATGGTCTTCGTGGGCAGTTATTAATTTCGAACGACACATTGATTGAACAAACCGCTGGTTTAGTCACCGTGCTCGAGAGCCTGAAAGCTCAACGTAGCGATCCCCTACCCGTTCCGAGGATCTCGGTGAGTCCGGAACTGACTGATTGGATCTCAAAATCGAAAGAAGAAATCAGAGTTGTACTCCCTGCGACAAAAACTAAGGCAGCGGCTGATGCACAGAAATTTCTTGAATCGTTAAGGATTAGTGACCCAACCCCTGCGGGCCACTCTAAGGTCCTAGGGATTGAAGGTGTGTTGCGTATTCCAGTCCGATGGATTCCCAAGGGACGGTTTCGAATGGGAAGTTCTATCCAAGAATTAGGTCGATTCCGGGCCGAAACGGAGCATGAAGTCATTTTGACCCATGGCTATTTCTTAGCCGAGACTGAGTATACGCAAGAACAGTGCGATGCAATAATGGCTCGAAATCGGATTAAAGCTAAGAGTGAAGGCAATTAAACGTAAAAACTGACAAGCAGAAGTTTACTACCGGCATGATCAATAATACATTCAGCCTGTGTGTACTGACCAATTTTTGCCGTGACCGTTAAACCCAAAACCAGAGTCGTCGTTGGAATGAGTGGTGGCGTTGATTCCTCCTCCACCGCAGTCCTTCTACAAGAGCAGGGTTACGACGTCATCGGCATCACCTTGAAAGTGTGGCCTCAGGATTGCGTGAATCGCGCGGAGGATAAGTGCTGTGGACCTCAGGCTGTGATGGATGCCCGAGCTGTCTGTCACAAATTAGGAGTCCCCTATTATCTCGTGGATGAATCGGAGGAGTTTCAGAAACAAGTCATCAACTATTTTGCCGAAGAATACAAAGCAGGACGGACGCCTAATCCTTGCGTGATGTGCAATGAAAAGTTGAAATTTGGCACACTTCTGAACCGAGCACGTCAACTTGGAGGCGAGTTCATAGCCACCGGGCACTACGCCCGCATCGTGCCGAACGAGGACGGAACCCGCACATTGCTAAAAAAAGGCCGGGACCCGCGCAAAGATCAAAGCTACTTCCTATTTTCCCTGCGCCAGAATCAACTGGCCCACACCCTGATGCCGCTGGGAGATTTACTGAAGGCAGATACTCGGGACGTAGCCCGGACGGCATGCCTCAAGACTGCGGACAAGGAAGAAAGCATGGAGATTTGTTTTGTCCCAGACAAAGATTACGGAAAATTCCTGACCTCCGCCCACCTTGTTGAGAAACATCAAGGTGACATCGTTAACTTACAGGGACAAGTTCTGGGCCAACACGAAGGCATTGAATTCTACACCGTTGGGCAGCGCAAAGGACTGCACCTAACGAGCGTGAAACCACTTTACGTGATCGAACTCGACGCTGCCACCAACCGAGTCATCGTGGGAGAGGAATGGGCTTTAGAAAAAGACACATTCGAAATCGAACGATGCAACTGGATCCCCTACGATGAATTACCGGGGCCGATCGAAGTCACCACCAAAATTCGTTACAACGCCCCAGCTATCGCCGCCACGCTTATCCCCCTGCCACATGGCGAAGCACGTCTCAAACTGCACACACCCCAACGAGCAGTAACCCCCGGCCAAGCCTGTGTGATCTATCAAGATGACTTAGTCGTCGGAGGCGGTTGGATCAAACGAGGCGCAACCCTGACCCCCACCTGATCCCAAAGCCCAACAGTTCCCACCTGCTGAATATGGCGTCTTGCGGAAACCCTGAGAAAACCTTGGCTAGAGGGGCCTTGGCTCGGATTCGGGCATACGTGTTTTAATTATCTGTGGAATTATTGGTTACGTCGGACAACGTGAAGCACTTCCAGTTCTTGGTTTTAATCATTTGATTGTCTACCCAATTTACCGTCCGTCAAATCGAAGCAACCTCAAGAGTGTTGACCGGCCCCGTCGGGACCTCAACGGGGGATGTCCCATAATGCGGTTGGACGATCCGCGAAAGACGTACCCCAACCCGTTTTGCCTGCGATGTAATAAACAGTGCCATTAGGAGCACCGTCGCTAAACGAGCTGAAGAAGACAGTCGGCGCATTCC
>WBXJ01000291.1 GCA_008933045.1 Verrucomicrobiota bacterium | reverse complement strand
TTGGAACGGGCTCTTGGTCGACGAAAGCCCTCGACCAAGAGCCATAGGTTGGTTTTGACTTCAGGCTATAAAAAAGCAAATCACAAAACGCCTCACCAACCTGTTCCTCCGGCAAAACCTCTCTCTAAAATCTGTCTCATTTTGAACTCCCGCCGACAATTCCCACCATTTCCGACACATAAGTATTTCGACAATTGTAGTCCGAGAGGGTAAGGTGCATGAAGAAGTTTGGATCACGTACCATGCACGATAAATCGATTGAACCGAAGCCGCTGACTACCACAGCGGGCAACCCTATTGTTGATAATCAGAATTCGCTCACTGCCGGCCCACGAGGCCCGCTTTTGATGCAGGATTACCAACTCATCGAGAAGTTGGCTCATCAAAATCGTGAGCGGATTCCGGAGCGCACGGTTCATGCCAAGGGTTCCGGAGCGTATGGCACGTTGACCATCACCCATGACCTGACTCGCTACACCAAAGCCTCCGTATTTGGAGCGGTAGGAAAGCAGACCCCATGTTTCCTCCGTTTTTCGACTGTGGCGGGTGAGCACGGCGCGGCGGATGCCGAACGGGATGTGCGTGGGTTTGCGTTAAAATTTTATACGGACCAAGGAAATTGGGATTTGGTGGGCAATAATACTCCGGTATTTTTTGTGCGTGATCCCTATAAGTTTCCCGATTTTATCCACACCCAAAAACGTCACCCGCGAACCAACCTTCGTAGCACGACCGCGATGTGGGATTTTTGGTCGCTCAGTCCCGAGAGTTTGCATCAGGTGACGATTTTGATGTCGGATCGTGGCCTGCCTATAAGTTATCGTCATGTGAACGGTTACGGCAGCCATACCTACAGCTTCCTCAACGCCCAAGGGGAGCGGTTTTGGGTCAAATTCCATTTCAAAACTCAACAAGGCATCCAATTTTGGACCAATGAGGAAGGCGATAAGGTCATCGCTTCTGATCGTGAGAGTTCGCAGCGCGACTTGTTTACGTCGATTGAGAAGGGAGATTTTCCGCGCTGGAATGTGAAGGTCCAAATTATGCCGGAGCTCGAGGCGGAGACGTATCATCTGAATCCGTTTGATTTGACGAAAGTTTGGCCGCACAGCGATTATCCGCTGATTGACTTGGGCGTGCTCGAGTTGAATCGCAATCCCGAGAATTATTTTGCAGAGGTCGAGCAGGCCTCCTTCAGTCCTTCGAACATTGTGCCCGGGATCGGATTTTCGCCGGACAAAATGCTTCAGGCTCGAATTTTTGCCTACGCTGATTCGCATCGTTACCGTGTGGGTACTCATTACGAGATGCTGCCGGTGAACAGGCCGCGAGTGCCGGTCAATCATTACCATTCTGACGGGTCGATGCGTTTCGATGCGCCGCCTCGCACTGAGGCTTATTATGAGCCGAACAGTTTTGGCGGCCCGACGGAATCGAAGCATCTTGCTGAGCCACCTCTTCGCATCTCGGGAGACGCAGACCGTTACAGCCACCGCGTGGGGAACGATGATTATACTCAACCCGGCAACCTCTTCCGATTGATGGCACCGGATGCCCAAGAGCGAATGTTTGGGAATATCGCGGCGACGATGGCTGGAGTCCCCGAGGAGATCGTGCAACGTCAGCTCGTCCATTTCCACAAGGCGGATCCTGCCTACGCCGCAGGAGTCGCCAGAGTGTTGGGAATTAAAAACAACGCAGCTCAAGGTTAAAGGGGAGCCAGTCTGATGACTGTTGCACTCACGGAAGCAGAGGAGCACCATTATGCGGAGCTCCAGCAAATCGCCTTGGATCATGCACGTCTAGGCGAGACGGAGCCTTTAGCGGCAATGATCCACGCGGGGTTGCCTGTGAATCTGACTGACGGCAAGGGGAATTCCTTGCTGATGTTGGCCAGTTACCACGGGCATCGGGAGAGCACCCGAATGCTTTTGGAGGCAGGCGCGGATCCGGAGCGGCGGAATGATCGTGGCCAAACGCCACTCGGGGGCGTTGCCTTCAAGGGTGAAACAGAAATCGTCGGCCTGCTTCTGCATCACGGTGCCGACCCCGACGCAGACAACGGTGGGGGTATGACTCCGATCATGTTTGCCTCGCTTTTCGGTCGTATTAAAGTGGTCGAGCAACTCCAAGCAGCGGGTGCATCTCTCAAACGCCGCAACCGCTTGGGCATCTCTGCCCATCTCATGGTGCGCTTGGCCCGATTTATCCGAAAATTCATCAGCCCATAAAACTGGGTTGTGTTCTGGGGGCTATTGTAGGAGTGTTTAGTAATCTGCATTCACTACTCGTTTGAAATGACCTTACGTTTGGGCTTCGCCATGATTTGCCGTTTGAATGCCCGACTGCTCGGGGTCGGAGGTTTGGCATTGGCCTGCAGCAGTTGGGTTGGCACCGCCAAGGATTTGACCAAAGCCGAGGGCTTGGCATTTTTCGAGAATAGGATTCGCCCTATTTTCGTAGAGCATTGTTATCCTTGTCACAGCACCGAGGCTAAAAAAGTGAAGGGCGCTCTCAAGCTGGATACTCAGGCAGATTTTTTAAAGGGGGGAACGGACGGAACCATCGTTGTCGCTGGACACCC
>WBXJ01000290.1 GCA_008933045.1 Verrucomicrobiota bacterium | reverse complement strand
CAATGCATTCGGCACAGGGAACCAGACTCTCACCTTGTTCATCAACCTGAACCCGACAATCACAAGCCCGACCACCGCCACGGCCACGGTAGGTCAACCCTTCCGCTACGCTATCACGACCGACAACCCGACGACCCTCTTTGCAGCCACCGGCCTGCCAACGGGCTTAAGCCTCAACCCAGACACCGGCGTCATCTCAGGAACCCCCACGACCGCAGCGACCATTACCCTCGCAATCTCCGCCACCAACACCGACGGCACAGGAACCCTGACACTCACCCTGACCGTTAACCCAATCCAACTCTCGGTGAATCCGACTGCCGCTCAGGCCGCAGTGGGCCAACCCTTCCGCTACGCGATCACGTTTATCAGCGCACCGGCCCGATTCACTGCCACAGACCTGCCCGCGGGCTTGAGCTTTGATTCGATCACCGGCGTGGTCTCCGGCACTCCTACAACGCCAGGCATCACCACGATCACACTCTCCGCCACCGATGCTACCCGCACAGGCACCCAAAAGCTCACCTTGACCATCAACTACGCACCGATGATAATGATCAATTACGACGTGACGCGGAATGTGTTTGAGCTAATGATTCAGGACGAAGCCACTCAAGAGCATATGATCGAGTACACCGACGACTTCCAAAGCTGGACCGCCCTACCGACCAAGGTTGTGGGAATCGCCGACCTGACTCAGATCGATCCACAAGCAACCAACAAAACGCATCGCTTCTACCGAGTGATCAAACAGTAGTCCACGCTATACCCCTTGGGACCAGAAAGCGGTTGTCGTCGCCAACAATATGGCAAAGGCATGGCCGGTGATCGCCCGACGACCCCGATGGTTCTTTGGATCACGGTTAATCGAACCCGTTCCTTCCGACTTATTAATAAGGTCTCCATTGAGGCGACAGTTGGTAACGCAACTGTCCCGTTTTGGGGACATTCTCAAAGAGTCGCGACAGCGAGAATGTGCTTACTTGACCTCTTGCCTGCTTTTAGATTGACTGCCCGGGAACCTGACGAACATTTGACGTTTTTTGTTTATGGCCCAGAGTTGCTATCATCCTAGTATTGAAGGCGCACAGCACGGCGCCAAATCCCTGAACGACTTTCTCGACTACGCGAAGAATTCGGGGGCATCCGGCGCACAGCCTTCGAATTACATGCTTCAAGCAGAAAAAGGCTTCAAAAAGCCGAAGGAGATCAAGGAGGCTTTTTCACAGCGGGGCATGACTCTTGACGGAATCTCATCCCATTGTCCTTTTTGGGTCCATACCACGGCGTGGACTGGCAGTCCCACAATCAGGCCGTTCATCCCTGTTGAGGTCGCAAAGAAATCGCCACAAGAGATCGAGAGATGGGCTGAAACCTACATTCTAAAACTCTTGGATCTCAGCGCGGAACTCGGGGTAAAAATACTCCCGATGTTTTGGGGAGTCGCCTTCGGCTGGGAATTGGCGACAGGTTATCCTTGGGGTTTTTGGAAGACTGGCGGGTACGATTTGCTCAAGGAAGGTCAGGATCGTTTTGTCAAGAAGACGTCAAAAATCAGAGCTAAAGCGGCATCGCTCGGTATTTATCTGGCGCACGAGATCCATCCGGGCACGGGTGCGATGTGCGCGGATGATTTTAACATGTTGGTGGAGATTTGTGGCGGAGACAAGCAGCTCGTTGTCAATGCTGACCCTTCTCATTGTTGGGAAGGTGAAGATTGGGAAACACGTTTTCGCAAAGTCGGCTCCCGCGTCTATGCCTGTCACGTGAAGAATTTCGTTATCCGTAAGAATATTCCATTGCGAAATATGGCACCCAACTGGCCAGATAGGGCGATGCAGTTTTGCGATATTCCTACGGGTGATCTCAACATGACGCGTTACGTGGAAATGTTGATCGATGTGGGCTATCCTCAACGGTATTGCTCAATCATGGGAACTAAGACAGCACCCTTGATTGTTGAAGCCGAGAGTGCTTATCGGGATTTAGATGCGACGAGTGCGAATGGTATTGCTTATACTCGCGATCATCTTTGTTTCCCGCTGGCTGCGGGTTCGTTTGAGGACGGAATCGGTGTTTAGTTTTTAATTACATCGAGGCACGGAGGTAACTCCGTGCTTTCTTTGTTGTGAGTTGGGTTGATTTCTTGATCATACGAATGGCCGATGTCGTTTGCAGCTTGCCTCAATAATTCGTAGACTTTTCAAGTCATGTCAACTACTGCGGATTCTATTTCGCCACCGTCAAAATCAGTAATTTTCCTCCGACGATTGCTTAGCTCCTTAGTGCTTTGGGCGTTGGTGCTGATCTCTAGTTTCTCTGGAAACAAACTCGTTTCGGACGTTGTATTCTTGGTGATTATGCTGGCGTTGACCGGGTTAGGTTTGCATGAGTTCTACAGCATGGTTAATCAGCGGGGTTTAGCCTGTTTTAATCGGTGGGGTGTTGTTGGTGGACTCTTGCTCATGGCCGCCACGTTTATTTTTGCTTCTGGCCAATTTCGTCCCCTTCCTTCGGCTGGTGCGGTGAATGATTTTGAGACAGGATTTTTAGTATTTTTTGTTCTCGGTGCCTGTATTCGGCAGTTTTTTTCTAAGACCAACACCGCCGGATTTGTTGCAATCT
>WBXJ01000289.1 GCA_008933045.1 Verrucomicrobiota bacterium | reverse complement strand
CCGTAGCTGTTCGGCTACGCAATCTACACCTCCAGCGACCCGATCCGCTCGCGCATCATCTGCCGGTCAAGGAAAACAGTACGGCACCGTGGAGCCCGCTTACTTTCAACTGCCAATTGCCCGGCGTCGTCGTACGCGTAGGCGTCCGTGGCCACGGCATTGCCGATTTCCAAGGGCCGCCCCGCCGCGTCGTAGCTCATCGTGACGGCCGGCGTGCCGTCGCTGTAGGTCATGCCGGTGACTTGATTCCGCATCCGCTCACAGCAGAATTCGCGAACCACAAACAGTTTACGACGTGAGGCTCATCCGTTTCTCGACTATCAGTCTGGCACTCTATTCTGTCAATATTTGACGCCTGACCCCTAGTTCCCCCACTATTTCCCCTTTATTGGGACGAGTGGGACGAGCCTCTCCCCCGTCCTCGCCGCCTGCGCAGAAACAGCCAGCGTGCGGACGCGGCGAGGACAGCCGCGATCCCGCCCCAAAGCGACCATTGTATTGGCGTGTGAATTGGTTTGACTGCCTCCGCCACGACGGGCGCTGGAATGGAAGCAGGCGTCGGTGTTGGCGGTTTGGGGGTTGGTTTCGCAGACGGCGGTATGGGTATCACAAGCTTGCTGTCTTCCGGGTTCGGCAGAACAGACGGTGGTGGTGGAGATTCAGGTTGGGGCGGCTTCACGGCATCATAGTTCCCCGTCTTAAATGCGGCCTTGTTTTGCTTCCACCACACCCGCATGTCTGCACGGAATTTATCGTAGGGGTAGTAGCCTTGGATCAGCCGCTGGTTGGCCCAGGTCCTTGTTTCATCGCTGAATTGTTTGCTGGCGATCGTAACCCTCATCGCGGTGATTCCAGAAAATGCCGAACGCGGGATCACGCGCAGCCCTACTCCCTTCCCCTCTCGGATGATTTTTCCTTGGTCCCCGTCCTCCAAAAAGAAATCCTCGGCCAGCAGTGGAATCACGGATGCCTGACCGGCCCACTCGAAATGTTCCGCGAGCCAGAAGCTGCCGCGGGAACCGTAGGTGTCCCGATACGCACCGATCAGCCTTGTGACGGTTTCTGTGTCGTTGAGACGAAGGAGAATAACTTGAGCGCTGGTAGCGCCTACATAAGAGGTTCCTATGGACTCTATTTTTCGATTCTGGCCATCCCGCAGATTGTATGTTGCGGCATCTCGCAAAATTTTAATGATAACATCGCGGTTCTCAGAAGTAATTTCGCTCAAATCTACTGTTTTGAGGTTTGCATTAACTATATCAACAACAATTTGTTCCTCCTTTGTCCTCGCGTGTGCAATCCCAAGTAACAAAAGAAAAACGATAAACAAACGCCCACTCATTGCAGTCGCGTTTTGGCTGTTTCGCTTGCCTTTGCCCAATCCTCATGCCGAATCCAATGCCCAAGCCCGCCATCGGGACCAGGGCGCATCAGCGGGACGGTTCCAGCAGGATACTTGCCAACATCATGGTCGCCAGTGGGTGTCACTTTTCCTTCTTCCCGTGTGGAAATCTCCAGATAATGCCCAAACTCATGGGCGATGACTCTCGTCATCGCGAATGATGCTCCTCGGCGATCCTCCGGCGCGAGAACTTTGGGATCCGGATGAAAGTCGTCATAGTCCACCCATGAGTTTTGCGATATGAAAACGAGCTTTGACGCTGGATCGTCCACATATCCCAAGCTGCCGTCTCTCGTGTCAAGGTCGGCTATATAAATGATATTGCACGCCCCATCGAAAACGCCTTCCCGGCGCTTCTGAGCCATCACTGCGAACTCAGCATCCGTGTCCAATGCGCCATTGCCACCATTGTTCGGTTCGTAATCCACCACTCTTTCCGTAATAGGGGAACCGGGCGACACGGCGACTCCCGCCTGAATCATGCGGGCGTCAATTTCCGATACTGCCGGTCCTGGTGCAGCGACCGGACTATTGATCGTCGGCACGGGGTAGAAACCGATCCGCGTGAGCGTCGCCAGGTTTTCGTTAGGTTCGTGAACCCGGTAGAACTTGCAATTTATTGGATTTCGCTCTGGCAGGGTAAGCACGCGCAGTCGCGCCACTACATTGGTGGTACCTTTTGCCCGGACCTCAATGGTCGCATTTTCGATGGTGTTTCCTGGTAGGCCGTGGATCGTGAGGTTCGTCTCCGCTGTTGTGAGCTGCGTCGGCTGCACCGTGATGAACTGCAACGAGTCATTCGCGACCGCCAGCTCAAACATGCTGGCTGCTGAGTCGGAAGAAAAGACAAGCTTCGTCTTGGTATTCGTGTTGTATCCGCCCGTTCGGTCCACGCTCGTCCACGCCACCCAGTCATCTTCATCCTTTGCCCCGGTTGGCGTATGCACGTCACCGTTTAATGGCGGGTCGAAACTATCGGAAAACTGGTCGCGAGCCTTAAATTCCACCGGGAGGAGGCGCACCTCATCAATCAGCGAGCCATAGGTATTGTTATCGTTCGAGTCGAAGGCGATCCAAAGCGTGCGTGCGGGTTCGGCGGGCGGAGCCAGATCCTCCGGCTTGACAGTGAAGGTGGCCGCCTGCTGCTGCCATGCGGTCTGGCTGATGGCGTCGGCGGGCTGGGTGGTCACCGGGAAAGACTTTGGCGGGGTCAGGATGTCCTTCCTGTCGCTGCCATCTGCCT
>WBXJ01000288.1 GCA_008933045.1 Verrucomicrobiota bacterium | reverse complement strand
TGGCCACGGCATTGCCGATTTCCAAGGGCCGCCCCGCCGCGTCGTAGCTCATCGTGACGGCCGGCGTGCCGTCGCTGTAGGTCGTGCCCGTGACCTGATCGCGCATTCGCTCACAACGGAATTCACAAACCGCAAACACTTTACGACGTGAGGCCCATCCGCTCTCCGACTATCAGTCTGGCACTCTGTTCTCCTTGGGAGCGGAGGGCGAAGGCGGGCGAAGGCGGGCGAAGGCGGGCAGCGCGCTCCGCTGGCGCGATGCGTGCCGCGGCGGGCGGCGGGTTAGATGCGCTACGCAAACATTACTTTCCGACTTCAGAGTGGCGAATGCGTTTCAAATTGAGAGTCGCGATCGCGCTCCCTGGCTGAAGGCGGAGAGCGTTCATGAAACATTCTGTCGCCAAAGCAGTCTTTCCAACGCGTAGAAACGCACAACCCTCTGCTTCATATGCGGCCGGGCTTTGCCGAATCGCGAGGGCACGCTCGCAGGCTTCGATACACTCTTGATACCGCTGCTCGTGAAGGAACTCTAAACCAAACTCGACGTGAACCAAGTCCATGACGCGTCGAATATGCTCTGGAAAACGATTCTGCTTGTAGCAGTCCTCACAGAGATCGAATTCACCGTCCGGTGAACTTACAGAAGCCACGATGAACTCATGCACCGGAATTCGAACCGTTGTCCCATCTTGCCCAACCCACTTCTCACTTCCAATCTTTGGCGGCTTTCGTTTGCACAGTGCGCAGCTCATAAATCACGGCGCTACTTCTGCAAGCTCTGCCACAAATTTAGTGTGGAATATTCGTTCGGAAACAAATTATGGACTCTCGTGCAAACTTCCATGGAATTCTGGAGCGAGGGGTCGTCGCGGTAAATGTCAATCCACCATTGTATGTCTCGAACCTGTTCAGACACCGCTTCGCCATTCGCGGTCACGATGCCTATGAGCATAAATACACCAGCAAGTCCTTTGACATTCTTTCCGAGCTTCTTCAAGCGCGTCACATCCTTCTTCCACTTCTTGAGAAAGCTTCCCGGTGCTGGTCTTGAAGACCAATAATCAGTCTGTCCCTCGTTCCCTTTTAGCATGTGAGCGCATCACCATCCAAGCAGCGATAGCTGCAAGGGCGATGGCAACGCCTGCCCACGCTGCCCAACCACCAGAAAACAACGTGGCCTCGCCCGACGTGAGCGCGGGAGTCTCCACGGCAGGTAGTGGACTGGCTATACCTCCATGCGGCTTATCAACCGGCGGGGGCGGCCCGACTCGCTTTGCGTCTTCGGGATTCGGGAGGACTTTTGCGGCATCAGTATCGCCTGGTTGCTGCTGCGCGGGAACCTTCCTGCTCTGATGCTCATACGAGGTTTGGAGCGATGGAAGAAGGTAGGGGCGTCGTACCGCCAATTCTTTCATCATCTGAACGTCTTCCGAGGTTCCGTAATCGAAAAAGAAGTCTGTGACCATCTCGAATGCGGAGCCATTAACCTCCATCGGACGAGTTCGAATCATGCGGCGAAAGTAATTCAGATACGGCTCTGTCTTGAACCCCATCAAATGCGCAACTTCTGGAACGAGATACTCCAGATCCGTGTTCCGATTCTTATCCATGATGTCGAGAAGCAGGGGTGTCGCCGCGCCCCCCCGACGCTGGAGATCCTTTCGGATCGCGCGTATCTGCGGCCTCTCACTCACCGCTCCCTGAAAATTAAGACTCAGAATCGCGTAAGCGAGCCGCAGTTTCGGATCATCAAGCGGAAGTGAATCCAATAGGGATTCGGTTACCCAATCCGGATACACCAAGCCTGAGAGTGCAGGCTCCCTCGGTGCATAGCCGGACGCTTGGTCGCCGGGGGCTTCAGCCGCAGCAAGGGCGAGCAATCCACAACATAACAGCATAAGACTATGGGATAGGAACATAATATTTGTTAGTAGGGTTCTTGATTTTGACGTCTTCATCCCCGATCAAAAATCTTTTTCCGGTGTTCGAATCATTATCCCAAAACACGCCATCCTTCATCAGCCAGTGCATCCCGCCTAGTCCGGTGATCGGATCCTCGAAACGTCGTTGGTGTGGGAGAGTGCAAGAATGGCCCACCTCGTGGGCCAGCGTGTTGAGATGCTTGCTTCCAAAACGATCTAGGCTTATCAAACATACCCCAAAACGTCCCGATAACCCATCAATGCTGACACTGGCATTATTGCGTAGCGTGTTAAGTGCGGCGTCCACGAATCCAACCCGAACTCGGATGTCACCACCGTCGCCAAGACCTGCTCCCAGCAAATCAACCAAAGCATCCGTTTCCGTGGCGGTGAGATTCCCTGCCGGATCGGTTGCCCCCTGATCTTGAATCCAAGCTGCTGGAAACTGGAGTGCTCGGATTCCTGACGTTTTTACTTTGATCCCGATCTGCCGGTAGATTCCCCTCATCACATAAATCTGGCGATTGATGAGTGTTTCCATATTCGCAGGCAGCCCGCCACCTGGGGAACAGTAAACGACATCCAACTCAAATTGACCAATTGCCGGCTGAGCGACAAAAGTCGCCGTGGCATTCCCAAGCTCGGGAAACGAAACGATGACTTTGGAATCGAAGTTGGCGAGCAAAGTTTGATCGTTCTTTCCATCATCGGCTACTCCCACGCCATTAAAGGTCTTGTCATCGTCCCCGTCGGCCACTAACAAAATGGGCACGCTTACCATAT
>WBXJ01000287.1 GCA_008933045.1 Verrucomicrobiota bacterium | reverse complement strand
GGGAAACTGATGCCTTCTGCGCGCGGCCATGTCAACCAAGTGGCGTGGTGCGGCTCCCACTCGGCGGGCATTCGGTAACCCAATTTAGCAGGACTCACGGCATTCAACATTTGCTGATCCATCATCAAGACTCAGCATACCGCAAGTCATCGGCTTGAAAAGCGACGAAAGTAGAACGATTTCTCAGACCTTCGAGCAAGGTCCCTCAAGGAAGCCGGTGCCCAAGAGCTGCCTCCAACACCGTATACCAATCCTCGCGGGTGAGATCGATCTCCAAAGCCTTTTTTGCTTCGCTGATATGGGTCGGATTGGTTGTCCCGATCAAGGGCACAATCCCTGAAGGATGTCGTAACAACCACGCAAGGCAGAGAGCCGCCCTTGTGATGCCGTACTGCCGAGCGAGCTTGTCCAGAACTTCTCGAAGCTTGGCTTTGCGAGCATGCTGAGGATCGCTCAGGTCGGCGTCGGCAATACAAGGCAATCGACCACCGGCCAACGGACTCCAAGCGATTGGGGTGATTCGCTCCGCTTGGCATTGATCGAGTATCCCATCATTCAGCGCATCCAAATGGAACAGGTGGATCTCGACTTGATTGACAACGAGCGGGACGCGGCAGATTTTTTGGTAAGCGGCGAAAATGGACGGACGACAATTGCTCAACCCAAACGCCCGAACCTTACCGGCCTGATGCAGAGCTTCAAAAGCCGCGCTGACCTCATCTGGATCGCCCAGATAATCAGGGCGATGCAATTGATAAAGATCAATGCTGGTGACCCCGAGACGTTGGAGAGATTGTTCGCAGGATTCGATGATGTGGGCCTTTGAAAAATCATAGCGGTAGGGATGATGCGCTAGGGGAACCCCGGATTTTCGGATGCCGCATTTGGTCGCGATCAGAATTTGGTCGCGCATACCCGGGGTTGATTTTAACACTTCACCGAAAACCGTTTCGCTCATCCCATCCGCGTAAATATCGGCTAGATCAAACAACGTGAATCCCTGTTCAAAAGCAAAAACCACTGCCTCTTGGCCATGGGCCAGGCGATCAGGACGGATGGGGGCCCCTTCCCAAGGCGCAGCAATACGCCAGCAGCCATAACCAAGTCGGCTTGAGATCAGGGAGCTATTTCCTAATGGAATGGTCTTCATGACAATTGATTAATACGACCCAAGAATCGATACGTTGTGAGAACCCATTGATCTTACGGGTGTCCTAATTTCAATCCAATCGAATTATTCGACATGCAAAACTTGGCGCGTTCCCTACGGCGTGCTGATCCGATAGAAACGCGAGTCGGGCTGCGGAAGTGCTGGGTCAATGATCGTCATCGGCGCGCCGGTCCCGCTAACGGTCTGGAGAGATCCCCACGGGTTGCCTAGCGCATCCAGATATTGAACCACATGCGTGACACCCAGTTTGCTGGTGAACGTGATTTGGAATCCGTTTATGGTCATCGACTGGGCCGTGATCTGGGTAGGAAAGCCCGGCAAATTCGACAGCGCATAATGAAAGACCCCTTTGGTATTGGTGGCAGCTACGAGGTAGCCGTCGGTGAGTTCTAAGTCAAAGATTGTGAGGTCTTCCAGTCCTTGGTTCATTGCGGTCCAGTGGTCCCCACTGTCCGAGGAGAAATAGACCCCTGCACCAAATGCGCCCGCAAAAATGAAAGAGCCATTGGAGGCAAAACCGCGATAGCTGCCGCTGGGGATGCCATTGGAAAGCAATGACCATTGCGCTCCCAAATCGCTCGATCTAAAAACGCCGGAGCCTACTCCCCCTCCTGCAAACAAAATGCTACCATTGCTTTCAATAGCCCTCACCGAGGTCGTTTGCAATCCGTTGTTGGCCGCCTGCCAGCTGATCCCGAAGTCAGTGCTTTTGAAGATGCCTTCCCCATTGCTTCCGACGAATATCGCATCCTGAATTGCGGTCAGACACCTGATATCCTTTCCGGACAATCCCGCAGATTCCCATTTGTCACCTTCGTTCAAGGATCGGAAAACTCCGACGGGCGTGACGACCACAAGATAGGGGCGGACATAGAGGATTCCGCTGGTGCGCAGGTCGGAAAGCCCCGTGTTTTTTTGCGTCCATGTCAATCCATTGTCCGAGCTGCGGAAAACCCCTTGGCTCGTGCAGGTAAAGACCCGTTCCGATGTGTAAGCAAATCCCCGTGTGGGACCAACGCTGTCATTTCCTACATTGGACGGAAGAAACGATCTGCCGCCGTTTGTGGAAACGTAAGCACCGGTGGCCCCGCCCGCGAAGGTATGAGCACCTCTGGCAAGCAGCGATTGCATATTCTTGCCCTCCACTCCGAGGCTTTTTTGCCACTGCGCATGGACGGCTTGGCCTTGAGCGATGCTCAACCAAATCACTACGATCGCAATTGTGAGACAAGCTCGCAACGGGCTGGACCCAGCAACCGGTGCTGGGCGGTAAAGAGCGAGCCGATGAATAACAGGCGTTTGTTTTTTCACATCGAACCTCAAAATAGCAGTCCGAAGCCCTTCAGACAACCAAGATGCTCGATGATTCGTGTCCCCGGCGAAAATCGCAGTTTATTTTCTGTCGGGGCGGCAACAAAAGGGGACAGGGGATGTGGCCCTTGGAACGGGCTCTTGGTCGACGAAAGCCCTCGACCAAGAGCCATAGGTTGGTTTTGACTTCAGGCTATAAAAAAGCAAATCACAAAACGCCTCACCAACCTGTTCCTCCGGCAAAACCTCTC
>WBXJ01000286.1 GCA_008933045.1 Verrucomicrobiota bacterium | reverse complement strand
GCATAGACCTTCCTGTCGTTACTCCCGAAATACACCGTCCCATCCGATCCCACCGCAGGAGATCCGACAATTTGCCCCTCAGTCGCATACTCCCAGAGTTTCACCCCCGTAAGCCCATTCAAGCCATAGAACTTCCTATCCATACTCCCCACAAATACCCTCCCATCGGTCCCAATCGCTACTGAGGAGTAAATCATTCCCCCGGTTCTAAACTCCCACTTTTTGGCTCCAGTCTGTCCGTCCAATGCGTAAACCTTGCCGTCGGTACTTCCAACAACCACCCTCCCATCAAGTCCTAATGCCGCCGAAGATCGTATCTCACCACCCGTCAAAAACTCCCACTTCAAAGCCCCAGTTGCTCCATCCAAAGCGTAAATCTTGCTGTCAAAACTCCCTACAATCACAGTTCCGTCCCCAGCCACTGTCGGAGAAGCAAAAATCTCGCCCCCTGCCCAAAACTCCCAACGAGGTGCTCCCGTGATTCCATCCAGCGCGTAAACTTTGCGATCCCACCCTCCCACATAAACCGTTCCCTCCAACCCAATCGCAGGGGAGGAATAGATGCGTGCCCTAGTCGCAAACTGCCACTTTTTGACGCCAACCCCCGATGCGTTGACCCATAGCGTGACCTCTGAACTTCGTTCCGCACTCACCCAATTGGTGACAGCCACGGTGTATTTCCCCGAATCAGATAGTTTGACATTGTCTAGTTGTAACGTGGCGTTCGTCTGACCCTCCACATTCACCCCATTGTGCGACCATTGATAGCTTACGGGGCCTGTGCCCTTCGCCCTGAGTGAGAACACAGCTGATTGTCCCTCAGTCACGGTTGCAGACTCTGGTTGGGATGTAATTTTGAGAGGTAATTGCTTCACAGAGCTACCAATAAAAAACCCACCGACCAGTGCATTCACTAGGTTTTCCGTATGCACCCTGACAGTTATATTGCCACGAACATTCCAGACGTGGTAAACACCTCCCACAAAATCTGTCACGGCTCTTTGATCCAATAATTGTTTAGTTGTCGCATCCCAAATCTCGACCCGTTCCTGACGATCCGATTGGTTGGCATCGAGGAAATAAAATGCCAACTGATGGGTGTTTCCATCACGAAACTGTAAATTGAAATCCATGAATTCAAACGTCACCCAGCACGATAGCATCCGATCATCTCCATGGGCCTGTTGAAGCATCCGTCGCTCCTCATTGGGGAGACCCCAAGTATACTCGTCGCCCCCTTGGATGCTTAGATCCGCGAATGGAGGCAATTCGGTGCTATCGAGAGGGATGGACCAACCTTCCTTCCCATAAGTTCCAATCCAAGCTCCTTGGGTATCCCGATCTTCCAGAACATACTCCGCTCGCGCTTCGGGCAGTTGTAGATTTACGGTTAAAAAGGGTGAAAAAGCCTCGATTCCATACCTGTCCACTACCCGAGCTTGTAATTGGTTCGTTCCGCTCAGCATTCCGCTCCAATTAACGCTAGACTGAGCCCCGGAGATTCCCGTGAGAGTTTGACCATTGGCTAAATATTCTATTTTTTCTATAATTCGATTCTCAGGTTTTGCCACCACTTCGAGTGCGATGGTTTGAGGAATTACAATTACTGATCCCTCCGCCGGACCCTTCAACTCCACCTTGAGAGGTTCCAAAGAGTCAAACAGGAGAGCGTTCAAAAACACGGGATCCCCATCGTTCGCGGTAATTGTCACAAAACATCGTCCCCTAAAGATCCAACTGGAGAATAAGCCTCCCTCGCCAACTGAGAGATCCCGTTCGACCAACACAATTTGAGAATCAGGGTCGGTTACTTGGACGTGGAATGTACGCACTTCTCCGCTCGGTTGCCAAAAATAAAACCCAACACGACGGATGCTATAATCATTAAATGACAGTTCTAATTTAATTGACGGGGTTCCTTGCCAGAAATCGTTGGTCAAACTCTGACCCACGCTCCCCTCGACGTGAGTCGGCGTCCCCTGAACCGCCACCATGGCTTCCGCAGAGGCTTTCCATGATGGATCGCGACTAAGAATCCCTCCTAGACCGTAACGCAGAACCGCATCCTCCGGCGAAAGTGGCTTTGAGGATTCAACCCAGGCACCCGCGACTTGTTTTTGGACAGTCAAGTTGACAGGGGAAGAAGTCAGGCTCAACGAGGTGCCGCTTCGCAAAACACCTCGAACCTCGAAAGTTCCGGCGGGTGGATTTGTCCAATTCCACAGATACGGGGTGCGGTAGCTCTGAGCCAACTCCAGCGAATTCGCGACCCAAACAATTGGGGCATTGGTTGACGTCGAGGTGACTTGCGCTGTCCATGGAATCGTCACGGGCAGAACCATTGGGTTCGTGGTATTATTGCTTGAGATGGCGATACTTTCGATCACCCAGTTTTTGAACTGAGCCACCGCGAGGCGGTTGGTGTCGCCTGATGCCGCAAAAAAACCTCCTTTGAATTCGGTGTTAGTTGGTGAATTCGAAAGCCAAGTGACGGTTCCGAACGATGCCCATTCGCGCCCATCAAGAGACAACCACGCAGTGACGCGATCCTCTTGCCGCACCAGCCGAAACCAATTCGCCGACGAGTTAGTCTGGGCGACCTTGACCAACGGTTCGCCCGTGTCGGATCGGAGCAAAAACTCGAGATTTCCACCCGGACTCGCCTGCACGGCAACCAAGGGAGCATTATCCATGTCTGTCAGGCGTAGCATGACCCCAGCCGAACCAGACACTACGGAAGTGGAAAGCT
>WBXJ01000285.1 GCA_008933045.1 Verrucomicrobiota bacterium | reverse complement strand
GGTCGTCTCCGAACCGCCCAAACCGCCCGCCAATCGTTGGTCCGATGTCCTCGCCAAGTTCTCCCTCTAACCCAGTCTCATTTTGTTCCCCCAGCCAGTCTCCTTTTGAACTCCCGCCGACAGACGTTTTAAGTTGAGTTTTCACGAAAGTGATGCGTCCTTAAGTAAGGACGAGACGATGTGAAAAACCAGAGCACTTCCAAAGACCGATTGCAGTGGTGGCGCATGAACACGCTAATTTCATGGGCAGGTGCAGCATTTTTTCTGGCCACCATTGCGGCTCGGGCGGATCTAACATCCGATTATCGAGATAAAATTCGCCCTCTTTTCAAAAAGCATTGCTTCGAATGTCATGGAACCGAAAAGAAAAAGGGCGATATTGATCTGGAGCGCGTAAAGGAGTTCGACCAAGTCAAGGCCGAGGCCGAACTATGGCAAAATGTGCTCGAAAAGGTCCAAGCCTACGAGATGCCACCCAAAGGAAAGCACGAGTTCAGCTTCAGTGATTGGCAACTCGCCATGGCTTGGCTCCGCGCCTTACCAAAGACCGAGAAAGTCGATTGTGACCAGATCGCTTCGGATCGAAACGCGAATTTCTATAAGGGCTATGTGATGAGCCGCCGTTTGAACCGCGCGGAATATGCCAATACCGTCCGCGATCTTTTCGGTCTGATAATTCCGCTCGAAGATTTGTTGCCAGCCGATGGCGGCGGGGGCGAAGGGTTTGATACCACTGGCAGCGCGTTGTTCACGTCCCCGTTGCACATTGAGAACTATCTCGCCGCGACGGATCGAATTTTAGAAGTCGTCTTGCCCGAGAGTAATTCCCGTTTGAGCAAGGAACGCCAAGCGGCACGCGCCGCGATATTGGGTCAATCTACGCCCCCAAAACGCGAGGCTCGACAGCAGGCTGTGAGTATTCTCGACCACTGGATTCCTAAACTTTTTCGCAGGCAGATTGAGGCCGGCGAAGCAGAACGGTATCTGGCGATGTTCGATCGCGCTTGGCAACGGGGCGATGGCTACGCCGCCTCGGTGCGGCTCATGTTCAAGTCGCTCCTGCTCTCGCCTCACTTCATATTTCTGGTAGAACCAGAATCCGAAGAACGCGGCGTCCAACCCTTGGCCAGTTTTCAATTGGCCTCCCGCATTTCTTACTTCCTCTGGTCCTCGGCACCGGATGAAGCGCTCATGGCACTAGCCAAAAGCGACCAACTGAAAGACCCCAACATTTATCGTGAGCAAGTTCATCGACTGTTGGCTGATCCAAAAGCCAAAGCCTTGGGCGAACGCTTCGCCTTACAGTGGCTCGAGATCGAACGGTTGGCGGAAGTCCATCCCGATCGAAAGCAATTCCCTGAGTTCGACAAAAAATTGAAGCACTCGATGGAACAAGAAGTCATCGAATTCGTGAATCATATTTTTGCGAACGATCGCTCGTTACTCGAGTTGATCGATTCCGACTATACCTTCGTGAATCAACGCCTAGCCGCGTTATACGGTCTCCCCCGCGTCCAAGGGGAGGCCCTTCAACAAGTCAAACTAGCGGACAAACAGCGAGGGGGCGTCACCGGCTTTGCAGCGGTTCACACCCTTACCTCGTTTCCATTTCGCACCAGCCCAGTCCTCCGTGGACGATGGATGTTGGAGACGTTGCTCGGCGATAAAGTGCCCCCGCCACCGCCCAATGTGCCCGCGTTGGAAACTTCCGGTTCCGAATCAAAACCAACCTCCATCCGTGCCCAACTCGAACTCCACCGTAAACAAGCCGATTGCGCCGCGTGCCATAACAAAATGGATCCGCTCGGATTCGGAATGGAGAATTTTGATGTCCTAGGGCGATGGCGCGAATCGGAGCAGGGACTCGCGATTGACGCCTCGGGAACCCTGCCATCAGGGCAAACATTTCGAGGCCCCGAAGGTCTAAAACTTGTGCTCATGGCGAGGAAGGATGATATTATCAAACAAGTCGCCCGCAAGCTAACGGGATATGCTTATGGCCGCGAATTGAATCATTTTGACAATTGCGTGATTGAACGAGCTCTGACAGCGTTAAAGAATAATCACTATCGATCCTCAATTTTGGTGGAAGAAATCGCCTTAAGTTTCCCGTTCCGTCACCGGTTTTATCCAAAAAAGGACGCTGAATAATGAAAACGAACCCATGGCAAATTCCGCGCCGCACCTTTTTGCGGGGTGCGGGCGTGTTACTCGGCCTGCCGCTTCTCAACGTCATGGGGGCTTCGGGACGCGCCGCAAAAGCGTTAGCCACTTCGCCTACGGGCACTCCTCAGGCTCCTGTCCGCATGGCATCCCTCTTCTTCCCCAACGGCGTCTGGAAAGAAAAATGGTTTCCGAAAGAGCCAGGGGCTGATTACAAACTCCCATTCTCCTTGGAGCCTCTCGCGAAACATCGTCAACAGATGTTGGTCTTTTCGGGGCTGGACA
This sequence comes from Verrucomicrobiota bacterium, assembly GCA_008933045.1. Lineage (GTDB taxonomy): Bacteria > Verrucomicrobiota > Verrucomicrobiia > Limisphaerales > SXQI01 > SXQI01. Next base: position 385 of record WBXJ01000285.1, on the reverse strand, counting down.
AAAAACATAGCCACCAAGGCGATGGGCACTACGCCAAAACCGCCAACTACCTCACCGGCCTACCCGTCCGCAAAACACCGGGGAAGGATATCAGCGTCGGCGGGATGTCGATCGATCAATTCTGCGCCCAACAAATCGGTCGCATGACCCCCTTGCCATCCCTTGAGCTAGGGGTCGATCCAGTCGTGTCGGGGATTGATTCTAACGTGGGTTACACCCGCCTCTATGGCTGCTCGATTTCTTGGCGCTCTCCCTCCACTCCGGTGGCAAAGGAGATCAACCCCAAGCTCGCCTACGAACGGCTTTTCCTCATCATGAAAGCGCGACAATCCCGAGACTCGCGCAACCAATCCACCGATGACAAACAAGCCCTCCTAGACCTCGT
>WBXJ01000284.1 GCA_008933045.1 Verrucomicrobiota bacterium | reverse complement strand
CGTGCCTTCACACGTTCGGCCATCTCTCGACTATTTTGCCCTGCGAGCATCATTGTGGTTCCCATAACCGTCTCGTGACCATCGAGGGTTGCTGCACCGGTGCGGAACTTTGTGCCCGTGACCACTTCCGCCACATCCTTAACTAACAACGGCTTGATTCCCGCGCCGAATTTGATCGGCAAATTTTCCATCTCCTCGACCGTGTTCACACGACCGACCGCTCGAATTGTCAGTTGTTGTCCGCCTCGGTTGATGATGCCGCCGCCTGCATTCTCAACATTTTGAGAAACCAACTCAGCCAATTCACTGAACGTCATCCCAATCGCTTCGAGTGCCTTGGGTTTAGGCTGAATGACAAATTGCTTTTGGTATCCACCGATTTCGTTGATTTCGGCGATCCCCGGCACGGTGAGCAGCAGAGGCTTGATGAAAGTCGTCTGAAGCTCACGCAACTCGATAAGTTGTGCTCTCTCGCTTGCCGGTTTTTTCTTAGCATCTGCTGTATACTGCACATTGTAGTAAAGGATCTCCCCGAGCCCCGTACTGTTGGGAGCGAGCTTCGGAGCAGCACCACTAGGCAAACGCTCCAGCACGCCTTGTAATCGCTCAGTGACCAGTTGGCGCGCGCGGTAAATGTCTGTGCCATCCTTGAAGTTGAGCGTCACTTGAGATAGGCCAAATTTTGTGACGGATCTCATGTTCTCCATGCCGGGGATCCCTGCCATCTCCAGCTCGATGGGCTGGGTCACCAATTTCTCCGATTCCTCGGCAGCCAATGCAGGAATTTCGGTATTAATCTGGACCTGCACACCGGTGATATCCGGAACAGCGTCGATCGGAAGATGCAGTGCCGACCAAAGTCCTGCACATCCCATGCCGAGGGTTAGCAACAGAACGAACGCTCGATGGCGCAGCGAAAACGAAAGGATTGAGTGAATCATGGGGTCGATGCGTTCGAAGGTTTTTCGGGAGCACCAAGCACCAGTCCATTAAAATCGAGACCAGTCAGCCTTTGCAACTCCTGAGCTGCTTCCAGTGCTTCACGCTTCGTATCAAGCAGTGCTTCGATGGCCTCCAGGTATTGCTTTTGCAACTCGACATAAGTAGCGATTGGAACTGCACCTAGCCGGTAATGTCGATCGGCTAAGGTTGCTGCTGCACGGAACTGTTCGACGGAATCAGGACGCCAACTTGCCATCTCCGCAATCTTCGTTTGATAGACTTTTGCTTTCTCAAGGATTTGCCTCGTCACATCCCTTTCAGCGACGGCCATCAAAGTTTCGGCCTGTCTTTGTCGAGCCGTGGCAGTTTCAACACTTCCTTTCTTCCCTTTCCAGAGAGGTAAGGGTACCGAGAAAGCGATGCCGATTTGTTGCTCACGATCTCCCGAAGATGCCTGCGATAAATAAGGACCTACGGTGAAGCCTGAATGATTCTCATTCTGTGCGAGCGATACTCTGAACCCTTGTTGCTCCAGCTCGACGCGGCGCATCTGCAACTCGAAGTTGTTCGTTTGTGCCGCAGCAAGTAATCGTGCCGATTCGGGTGCTGCGCTAAAAATGAACTTTGGTTGTTCCACGTGGATCGACTGCGTCCAAGGTGCCCCGCGCAGTTGATTCAGCTCGAGTAAAGCCGATTGCTCCAGCAATTCAGCTTCACTCGACCTCCGTTTGAGGGTCAGCTCCGTCGCTTCAATAATCCGCGTTTCGAGCATCGGCGTGAGCCCTGTCGGATCTCGCTGCACCAGCACTTCGCGTAACTGCTGAAGCCGCTCTGCGACCTCTCTTGCCGCAGTCGCTTTCTCCTGGGCACTGAAAAGCTGGTATGCCAACAGCCGTGCACGGGATCCGATCAACCCCTGGAACCGAGCCAACCCGAGCTCAGCAAGTTGAATCTGATGATTCGCAATCGCTTTTCGCAACGAGAGCCGGCCCGGCCATTCCAATGGTTGTTGCACGCTCACAGACCAAGCTAAACCCTCAGCGTTCAACCCACCGCTACTGACAGATTTTTGCCCTAGAGTAGTGGATACCTCCGGATTAGCCGGAGCTCCCGCAAGGCGCCGTTCGCCTTTAGCCACTCCAATTTCATCACGATAATAGTTAACCTCGGGATTAAACTTCACCACCTCCGCAGCTAACGCTGCCATTGTGATAGAATTAGTTGTGGCGCGGACAGGGACACCCTCCGCACCACGGGAGGAAAGGAGACCACTGAGACTCGCTACCCCGAGAGTCACAACCCAGCTTGAACTAGAAAAACAAACCCAATTTTTGAGCATAAAAAGGAAAGAAATATTTCGCCTCAACAACAATACGACTCAGTGACAGCTCCGCCTATGAGGCACTCAGGCAGAATGAGAACGTTTGCGCCAACGAATCAGCGCGTGGAAAGGATAGAAACCTAGGTGAGGGGAGGCGGACGAGGCTGTAGCCCGTCGGGCAGATCCGCATCAAGGGGCCGGAGACGATGCGAAAAAATCAACTTCAGTTGCGCGAGTGGCGGTTCAACACAAAGTGTGCCTAATCCCAAAGGTAGAGCCACCAGAACCAAGGCACCAACGGGATTAAACCTCGACTTCGGGCAAATCTGGATCGAATGCTCACACGAAGGATGAGGCACATGCTCCGCCTCGTGCTGAATGTGATCCCGCGCACTTTCCGCAGCAGGACCCGTGCACGCAGCTTGGGCTAGGTGGACAATCTCTTTACAATGCGGCTCACGTAAGAGATGCAAAGGAATGATGTTGACCAAGAACACCAAGAGCAGAAGAAAAAAAACTCGAACAACCCCCGCAGGGGTGGTTCGCAATTCTTTTTTATCTGTATTGGATTCAACAACCACCATCATACAAATGCTAACCCTCCGGAGCGAAAAAT
>WBXJ01000283.1 GCA_008933045.1 Verrucomicrobiota bacterium | reverse complement strand
CGTATAATTTTAATCCATAGTAACTACATTATTCCAACAATTGACCCTCTGGAGGGTGATTCAGACATTTTTGCGTGCTGGGAGGCGAACGAAATGAACGAAATGAACGAAATGAACGAAATGAACGAAATGAACGAAGTGAACGAAATGGCCAAATTCCTGAGTTCGTTCATTTCGTTCGTGGCCTAGGCGATTCCGTGCGCCCTCGTTCGGGCAGCAAGCAGAACCATCCGCGTACCAACCCGCTTCCCAACGAACACTCGCGATCGGTGGGGAAAAACTAGGTCTCCACCCGCATAACCTCAGTTGCGCCCCCACGAATAAATCCAAACCAAAAACCACTTACACAGATTTCTTTACAACCCCCCCCACGCCCAGTTCCGGTGATCACGAGTGCTGCCACGATCCAGGCAACGGTGGGTCAATCCTTTTCCTACAAAATTACGGCGACCGAATCGCCGACCTCCTTTGGTGCCACCGGCTTGCCTGCGGGCGTAAGCTTCGACCCAACCACCGGCGTGATCTCCAGCACACCCACAACCGCAGGCACCACCACCATCACAATCTCCGCAAGTAATGTCCATGGCACAGGAAACCAGACGCTCACCTTGGCAGTCAAACCCGCCCCAATCTTAACGATCACTCAGGACATCACACGAAACCGTTTTAGTCTTTTGGTGAAAGGCGAACTGAACCAAGAGCATGTCATCGAATACACGACCAACTTCCAACAATGGGTTCCGCTGGCGACCAACATTGTTGGAGCAACGGACTGGACTCTGGAATATCCACAGGCGACAGAAAATACCCATCGCTTCTACCGAGTGTTTAAGCGGTAGCACCACCAACGCGACCAAAAACGGCCACCGCTCATTTCGTTCATTTCGTAGGGTGCGGCTTCGTCTGCCCCCTTTCCGTTATCCCCTGCCCTTTGCTTTTAGGGGACTTCCAGAAGCCTCACTTTTTGAAGTCCCGATAAGATCAATGGTTTTACAAACAATTACCGAGAGATCGAGTTGGTTCTAGATGGGGTGCGGGTAAATCAATCAGCGGATTATGGTGGGGGTTAGATTCCAATGCGCTTCGCCAGTGGTCGATTAGTGCAAGTAGCTCACAACCACGCAATCCATGGTGGGTGGGTGGATATTTGCCTAAGTTTTTGGTGGCCAGTTTAAATAACGCTACGGCGGGGCTAAGTCTTTGCTTCTGTAGGTGGACAAACGCACCCGCCAGTTGGATGAGACCTTTATAAAAATCGCCATCCGTACCTAGGCGATCCTTCAACCATAGTGACTCCAAGACATCGTGAGCCTCGTAATAAAGCCCCTGATTGAAACATGCAAAAAAACCTGCGTATTCCAAGCTCCAGCCCTGAGGATCAATGTCGGCGAGAAGCGCGGCAACCTTGGCATCCTTTTTTGACATGAATTCTCGGCAAACAGTCTACGTTAATTCGTAATCGTAACTACCGTCTTGGTTTGGTGGGATTGCAAAGCTGCTGAAAAAAGTTGGTGGCTCCGAACGGCTTCTTCGGGCGTGACACAACCAAATCGTCCATTGAGTTGTCCTGCGCGTTCGGCAGCATAGGCAGCCCACATCTGGAGAAAACAATCCGGAAATCCAGCCTCAAAAATACCCCCTGTAATGGTAGGAAATGCCATCTGATGACCAACCTCTAACCGCTGCCATAATTGGTCCTTGCGACGCTCAAATTGCCAGACGGTTTTCGGTTCCTTGGTGCTGTATCGAAATCCACCATCGGTTCCCAGAACTTCGATAAACCAGGTGTTCATCTCGCCGGGTGCCAACCGCTTCGTTTCTAAGCGCATCGGAACTTCCCTGCCATCGATTTCTACATCCGTGTGTAACATTGCGTTATCCCACGTATCACAAGGGGCCATACCGCCTTTGCCATCGGGTCTTTCTGTATAAATCTTTTGCAACTGTGCATAGACTCGTTTCGGATTCCACCCTAGACGAAACGGCACATGGACAGCGTGCATGCCGAGATCACCCATCACGCCAATTTCACCACAGGTCTTGACTTGCCGCTTCCAGTTGCAGGGCTTGAGCGGATCTAAATCGCTCGCGTGCCAAAAGCCGGAACGAATCTCGAGGATTCGCCCTAATTGGGCTGCCTGAAGGCTCTGCACGATACGTTGTGGCCCCGGTAAAAAAGGGAACTCAGAACTACACCGCACGAAACGGCCAGATTTTTTGATGGCCTCCTGAATGCGCAGAGAAGCACCTAGATCGATCCCAAAAGGTTTCTCCGCCAGAAGATCTTTTCCAGCCGCAAGGACATCGAGATACAATTTTTCGTGTAGATTATGGGGAACCGCAACATAAACCACGTCCACATCACTACAGGCCAATAGCTGGTGATGATCCTTGGTTAACAGTTTGACAGTGGGAACCTGGCGAAACCAATCCAGAAGCTTGTCTTGCAAATCGCAGACCGCAACGAGTTCTGCGCGGACGGGCATGTTTTCCAGCACAAACCATCGACCGAACGCACTAGCCGCCTCGCGCCCCATCAAGCCCCCACCAATAATGCCAACTTTAAGCGTATCTTTCATAATTCAATGCAATGAATCATGAGGGCGACACATTCGCGAACGCAACGGCAATTTGAGGCTTCTTACTCAACAAAAAAGCGAGGCTCCTTGCGGAAGCCTCGCTTATGAAAAACAACTGCTTAGGCGGTCGGAGCGTCCAGCTCTTTCGAGCGTTCTTCCATTGCGGCCCGTCGGCTCAGTTTGACTCGACCCTTGTCGTCGATGCCGATGCACTTGACCCAGATTTCGTCACCCATCTTGACGACGTCCTCGGTCTGCTTGACGCGGAAGTTAGCAAGCTCGGAGATGTGAACCAAGCCGTCCTT
>WBXJ01000282.1 GCA_008933045.1 Verrucomicrobiota bacterium | reverse complement strand
TAAACACATTCTGGCGGATTATCCGCCGATCTTGTGAAGCGACCGATATTTACCAGCCATCCTCACACCTACCTTCGACGGCGCGATTTGTCTTTTATTCAAAACTGCATTATCCCTAACAAGGAACCGATCCTCGACCCAACGGCGCATGAATTCAAATCTCAGCCCACGAACCAGCCAACCCGCACGCCGGATCCAACGCATCCTCCACGACAACCACCGAGGCTTCGGCGGCTACCTTATCGAACACTTGGACGAACCCCTCCGTTGGCTCCGCAAACTCACCACCACCGCCGGTTTAAGCCATCGCTTACGAGTCCTCGAAGAAGTAATACCCGAGCTTTTTTAAACACATCCCATAAGTCCTATTCATCCCATAAGTCCTATGCCTCAACTCCCCAAAAACAACCCCGCAAATAAAAACTTCCAGCCTTGTTTTTAAAACCAAACCGACTAAGGTTCCTGAAGGTCAGCACTACCTATCTTTTGATATGACGAAAACATGGCAACTACCACGCCGAACCTTTCTCAAAGGCTTAGGCACAGCGATGGCCCTGCCCTTGCTCGAAGCGATGGTGCCCTCCGTTTTGGCTGAGGCCGCTGCGGCAACCTCCACCCCTCGCCGTATGGCCTTCGTTTACGTCCCCAACGGCATGAACATGGCCGATTGGTTGCCCACAAAAACGGGCACCGATTTCGAGCTCCCCATGATCCTTCAGCCCTTGGAAAAAGTGCGCAGCGAACTCAACGTCCTCTCCAACCTAGGCCAAGACAAAGCCGCGGCCAACGGCGATGGCGCCGGCGATCATGCACGCGCTTCCGCTGCCTTCCTCACAGGCTGTCAACCCCGCAAAACCAGCGGCGCCGACATTCGAGCAGGCGTCTCCGTCGATCAAGTCGCCGCACAACGAATCGGCAACCTCACACGATTACCCTCCTTAGAACTCGGCTGCGACGTCGGCCAGCAAGTCGGCAATTGCGACTCAGGCTACAGTTGCGCTTATTCCTACAATATTTCATGGCGTTCAGCCTCCAGCCCCCTCCCGCCCGAAATTGATCCCAAACAAGTCTTTGAACGCTTATTCAACAACGGTCGCTCCGGTGAAAATGCTGAAATACGCGAACGCCGCGAACGCCGTAGCAAAAGTGTCCTTGATTTCGTCCTCGAAGATGCACGCTCCCTCTCCCGCAAACTCGGCTCCATTGACCGTCGCAAACTCGACGAATACATGACTGCCGTCCGCGAACTCGAACAACGCATCCAACGCACCGGCAAATTCGCCCCCGTTGATACAGGCATGGCTGCACCCACTGGCATCCCCTCCACCTACCCAGAGCACATTCGCCTCATGTACGACCTCATGGCCTTGGGTTTTCAAACCGATTCCACACGAGTCTCAACCTTCGTCGTCGCCCACGATGGCGACAACAAGGGTTACCCCTTCATCGGTGTCCCCGATGGCCATCATGACCTCTCGCACCACGGTGGTAACCTTGAGAAAAAAGCCAAAATTGCCAAAATCAATCGCTTCCATCTCGAACAATTTGCCTATTTCATCGAGAAACTCAAAAATACAAAAGAAGGCTCCGGTTCACTCCTCGACAATTGCATGATCGTTTACGGCAGCGGCATCGAGGATGGCAACTCACACCACCATAGCGATCTCCCCGTGCTACTGGCAGGCCGAGGCGGCGGCACCATCACCACCGGTCGCCACGTCCGCTACACCAAGGCCACTCCCATGAACAACCTCTTCCTCTCCATGCTCGACCGCATGGACGTCCCCACCGAACGCCTCGGCGATAGCACCGCCCGACTGACCCAACTCACCTAACGTTCGCTCCGTTTGATCGTTTGAGGGCGATGACTTAACATGTCATCGCCCTTTTTTTTATTTCGCCTACTCCTGAGTCTCCTCGCTCTCCCTCAGTTGGAGCTTCAGGAATAAACTCCTCTCGCCCTGAGAAGGCATCGCTACCGGCACACTCACGCGCTTCTCCGCACCTTGACCCGTCAGTTCTCTGACCTCAACCCAATTCACTAGGTCCGTACTCTGCAACAAAACAGCCCGCACCCCTAACCCTAAGGACGCTTTCACCGCCAGCCCATCCGCCCCAAGCACAATCTCTAAACCACCCAAATCACCCACGGTCGATCGACCCCCATTGTAACCCTTGATCCCTTCTTCCAGAGGCTCCGTCGGCTTCTCAATGAAAAGTGAAATCTTCAACGTCCCCGTCTTGCTCCCCGTATAATTCACATCCGACACAGTCCCCACCACCGCATAACTCCCAGGCAGCGACGGCGCATTCAGAGATCCATTATATGTCACAATGACTTTCAAACCAGCGGGAACCGTGGTTGGATTCACCACCTTCGGACCCCCATTGTAAGTTCGGGTCAAATCTCCCAAGTTGATCGTCGCCGTCGCTTTTTCAATAACCAATGTCCCAGTCGCACTCCCCACATAATTCCCATCCACTACCGTGCCAACGACCTCATAACTCCCAGCCGCTGTCGGTGCGGTTGTTGATCCTGCGTACGTAAAATCCACGGTCAATCCCGCAGGAACCGTCGTCGCCGTCGCAACCTTCGCCGTAATATCGTAAGTCTGACTCAACCCAGCCAACGTCACCGTTGCCTCCGCCTTCCCAATCACCAACGTCCCCGTTGCACTCCCCGTATAATTCGCCGCCGATACAGTCCCCACCACCGCATAACTCCCAGCCGCTGTCGGTGCGGTTGTTGATCCTGCGTACGTAAAATTCACCGTCAATCCCGCAGGAACCGTCGTCGCCGTCGCAACCTTCGCCGTAACATCGTAAGTCTGACTCAACCCAGCCAACGTCACAGTCGCTGTCGCTTGCGTCACCGTAAACGTCCTCGTCACCGATGTAGCCGC
>WBXJ01000281.1 GCA_008933045.1 Verrucomicrobiota bacterium | reverse complement strand
TATGGGGACAAGTACGGCGATAGCTACGAAGGTTCAAAGAAGAAGAAAAAGAAGGGTTCAGAGAAACCTACTGAAGTCGCTGAAACCACTGTGAAAATTGAGCAAAAGTTTTGATTGTTCGACCGTTTCCGAGTAATCCCTGAATCATGAAAAAGTTTACAATTCGGTGCTGGTGTCTGCTTGTGGGTCTCATTGCAATAGGTTGTCTAGGTGTTCAGGCGGCCGATCCAGTGGCCAAGCCTGCGGGAACCCAAGATTCAGGGGCTTTAAAGCTGACTGGTGAGACGCTTCAGGTGAGTGAAAAGCTCACGATCGAGTTCACGGATGTGAGCACCCCACCCATGCCAATCACTCAAAACATTCATGACGATGGAACGATTTCGTTGCCATTTAATGAAAGCGTGATGGCTGCGGGCAAAACGAAGAGTCAGATTTCCGACGCGGTTCACAAGGCGTTGGTTCCCAAATACTTCAAGCGCCTGACGGTGATTATTAAAACGGAAGATCGCCATTTTTATGTGGGCGGAGAAGTGCGAACCCCCGGGCGGGTGCTATATGCCGGTGAGGTGACGGTTACCAAAGCGATTCAAGCCGCTGGTGATTTCACTGATTTTGCAAGTCGTAAAAACGTCGAACTCACTCGTTTAAATGGCGAACGCATCATCGTCAACTGCAAGAAGGCGTTGGAAGATGCGAAGTTTGATCTTCCCGTGTATCCGGGGGATAAAATCCGCATTCGACGTAGTTTATATTGAGTGGTTCTCAGTGATTAGTTTCCAAGTTTTGCAGGGTAAAACGGCCGGTCTGAGTTATCAGACAGGCCGTTTTCCGTTGACAATCGGACGCGCTGTCGATGATGGCTTCCGCTTAACTGATTCAGGGGTCTGGGATCACCATCTTAAAATCACTTTCACAGCGGAGGGATATCACTATCAGACTTCTGCATCAGCTCTCCTTTTAGTTAACGCCGAGCGCTCTAGCTCTGGCAGATTACGGAATGGCGACCTTCTCGAAGTCGGTGGAGCGAAGCTGCAGTTTTGGTTAGCAGCAGCTTATCAGCCCGGTTTAGCCTTGCGAGAAGCGATGACCTGGTTGTTTCTGATAGGCCTCGTGGGCCTGCAAGTTTGGATTCTACTGAAATGGCTCCCCGTGCCGGAGCTTTCCTGATCAGTTAAATCTCGACCTGCATCCCGAGTTCAACGACGCGGTTTGCTGGAAGTCTAAAAAATGCGGTCGCAGGTTGAGCGTTACGTGCGATGACGGCGAACAGCTTTTCACGCCAGATCCACATCCCTTTCTTAGATGTTGGAATGATGGATTCTCGGCTGAGGAAGAAAGTCGATTTCTCCGGTTCACAGATTAAGCCCTGTGTTTTGCAGTGTTCGAGAATCTCAGGGACACTCGGATCTTCCATGAACCCATAGGTGCCTGTGACACGGTAAAAACCCTCGGCGAGTTGCTCGACGCGAGATCGACGTGTAGGATCGACGTGGGGCACATCGGCTGTGCAGACGGTCAGGATGACCACCCGTTGATGCAGCACTTTGTTGTGCTTCAAATTATGCAACAAAGCTAGAGGCGTGCCTTCTGAATTTCCTGCGAGAAAGATGGCGGTGCCACTGACCCTGACGGGTGGATTGGCGAGGACGTCTTCCAGGAAAAGGCTAAATGGCAACGAGGCTGCGCGGAGGCGCTCGCCGAGAAGGCGTCGGCCTGTTTTCCATGTCGCCATGAGAGTGAATAGGATCAGACCCACGAGGAGCGGAAACCAACCGCCATGCAACACCTTGAGAAAATTAGCGGCGGCAAATGTGACTTCAATGATTAGAAACAAACCACATAACGCGCCGGCTTTCCAAGCACTCCAACCCCAGATGCGTCGGGCGGCGTAGTAGAAGAGCAGTGTGGTGATCACCATCGTCAAGGTGACAGCAATGCCGTAAGCACCCGCAAGATTGCTGGAGGTGCGAAAGCCTAGGACCAACCCGATGCACGCGAACATCAACAACCAGTTAATGCGGGGCATGTAAACTTGGCCGCGTTCATGCGAGGAAGTGTGATCAATCTCGAGCCGAGGAATATATCCCATTTGGATGGCTTGCATCGTGAGTGAAAAGGCTCCAGAGATCAGCGCTTGCGACGCGATGACCGTTGCTAGGGTGGCTAGAACGACTAAGGGGTAAAGTGACCAACGCGGGGCCATCAGATAAAATGGGTTCTCGGCCGCCGTCGGTGTGTGTAGTAATAACGCGCCTTGCCCAAGATAATTTAGCATTAACGCTGGCATAACCATTGAAAACCAAGCGAGCTGGATGGGGCGACGGCCAAAATGGCCCATATCCGCATAAAGTGCCTCTCCGCCCGTCACACAGAGGAACACGGAACCTAGAACCACAAACGCTACCCATCCATTGCTGATAAGAAAGCGAGCCGCATGGAGTGGGTTAAAGGCCGATAGAATTTCGGGTGCCACCAGAATGTTACTGACGCCGAGCACCGCCAGCACCAGAAACCAAACCGCCATAATTGGGCCAAATATCTTACCCATCATCCCTGTTCCTGATCGCTGGATCGTAAAAAGCGCGATGAGAATCACAATCGTAATTGGCAGGACGTAATGTTCCAATCGCGTCGTGGCAACATTCAATCCTTCGACCGCGCTGAGCACGGAAATGGCGGGGGTGATCATTCCATCTCCGTAGAGCAACGCAGCACCAAAAACGCCCATTCCGATCATGGCTGCACGTCCCAAGTGTTTTTTGCGGTGTTGTCCATCAGGAAACGCCAAGGATAAAAGGGAGAGGATTCCGCCTTCACCTTTATTATTGGCCTGCATGACAAAGGTGAGATATTTGATCGCTACAATCAACGTGAGCGACCAAAGGATGAGCGAGATGACACCCAAAACATT
>WBXJ01000280.1 GCA_008933045.1 Verrucomicrobiota bacterium | reverse complement strand
ATTTTTATGCAGACGTGCGGCCTCGCGGCGGATGGCAGATTGCTCTTGCTTGACGTAATCGTTGATGGACTTGTCTTCTTCCATCTTCTCGATCTGACGCATACGACCTAAAGAACGCTTGATCGTCTTCAGATTGGTCAATGTGCCACCGAGCCAACGCTCGGTCACGTGCATCTGTCCGCAGGACTTTGCCGACTCACGCACTGCTTCTTGCGCCTGCTTCTTTGTTCCTACAAACAGGATGCGGCCGCCTTTGAGGACGATTTTCTGAAGGTACTCGCAAGCTTGTTCAAGTTGGGTCAGCGTCTTGCTGAGGTCCACGATATGGATGCCATTACGAGCGTCGAAGATGAAGCGTTTCATCTTGGGATTCCAGCGTTTGGTTTGATGACCAAAATGCACGCCAGCGTCCAGTAATTCCTTAACTCCGATACCAATACTCACTTTTTTCCTTTGGTTAAAAGCCTGCACTTTGGCAAGCCATCCCGCGGAAGACGGGATTTATATTAAGTGTTGTTATGGCCCTCCCCGCCCACACGAGCGCGGAATTTTTCGACCGTTCAACTTCTCTTTCTGAGAACTGACCCAATGGGCAACCCCCAGAAAAGAGAGGGAACAGTAATCGCCACCCTAAAAAACGCAATCATGAAATATGGGGTTTTTGGATCGCGGCTTCTGAATGGGGTTTGGCGGAGACGGTTTGGATCGCTCTTTTGAGGATGTGCAGGGCCTGATCCATCTCGGTATCGCTGAGGGTGAGAGCAGGGGTGAGGGTGAGGATGTTCCCCATCGTGATTTTGAAATTGAGTCCTTGTGTCATACACAGATACATCACGCGTTCCGCTTCATCATTGGCGGGTGTCATTTTGACGGGATCAGTTACCAACTCGACTCCCAGAAGGAGTCCCAACCCTCGCACGTCACCGATCAGAGGTAGTTCCTTCTGCATCGCTCGCAGGCGTCCGATCGCGGTTTGACCTAGGGTCGCGGCGCGCTCGACAAGTCTTTCTTGTTCTAGAAGGTCGAGCACGGCTAGTCCAGCGGCACAGGCGACGGGATTTTTCTCGTGAGTATAATGCCCAAGAGCTTGGTCGGCGGCGACGTTCAGACCTTCGCGGGCGATGAGGGCAGCGAGAGGGAAAATGCCGCCACCCAGACCCTTGCCTAGGACGAGCATGTCAGGCACCACATCATAATGTTCGCAGGCGAACATTCGCCCGGTGCGTCCAAGACCAATAGGAATTTCGTCGAGGATTAAAAGGGCACCATATTTATCGCAAGCAGCACGGACTTTTTTCCAATAATCAAAGGGTGGAATAAAAGGGGTACACCGGATGGTCTCGGCCACGACAGCGCCGATATCGCCTTCTTTCTTGAGAATATATTCGATGTAATCTGCACATTTCAGCGAACACGAGGCGCCGCATTCCCAGAGGCAATGGCGCGGATCAGGTGGGGGCACATGCTCGCAACCTGAGAGCAGCGGGCCCGCATTTTTTCTGAAAATAGCTTCACCCCCGATGGAAATCGCATCCAAGGAAGCTCCATGAAAAGAATCCCACATGGAGATAGTTTTATGTCTGCCGGTGGCAGATCGTGCCAGCTTCAGTGCCATGCCAATTGCGGAGGTTCCGCCCGGCGCAAAGAGTAAACGGTTCAGATCCCCAGGGGCTAAACTCGTGAGGCGTTTCGCAAGTTGTATCGCAGGAATGTTCGTGTAACGGCGGGTGCAAAAAGCAAGCTCATGCATTTGCCGCGTGATGGCCTCGATGATTCGTGGGTGTCCAAAACCGACTTGATGCACGTTATTTCCGTGGAAGTCGAGCAACTGGCGGCCACGCAAGGTGGTGATGGCAGGACCGTCGGCACCCTTCAAGACATCTAAGCACGGGGTAGAAAGTGCTTGATGTAAAAAATAGCGGGCATCTTCCTCCAACCAGTAGCGGGTTTCGGGGTCTAGATTTTGCGCCATCCATTCGGTGCGGCGTGAGGTTAAATTGATGTCTCCTTCGGACTTGAGATGTTCCATAGGCATGACTCCTAGGCCCAAGGTAGCGAAAAAGTCTTCACTGTTGTGAAGCATTTAATCGCCTCCACCACGCCTTCCTTGACGCCAAGTCCGCTGTCCTTAATACCACCAAAGGGGCTACTTTCGATTCGAAAACCTGGCACTTCGTTGATGTTCACCGTGCCGCAACGTAGGCGTCGAATCGCCTCAAGCGCCCAATCCATCCGTCGCGTCACCACCCCAGAACTCAATCCGTATGCGGTGCTATTGGCTAAAGTGATCGCGTCGTCCAAGTCGCGCACTTTGATGATGGGTGCCAGAGGGCCAAAACTCTCACACACAATCATGCGAGCATCACGCGGGACATCGGCGATGACGGTCGGTTCGAATTGTGCGCCCCGACGCTGCCCTCCGATCAACACACGCGCTCCTACCTCGACGGCTTCTGCTACGACAGTTTCAAGGTAGATTGCGGAGTCCTCATCAATCACCGTGCCTACGCGCGTGTTTTCATCAAACGGATCACCCGCCACATACTCGGCGGTTCGTTTGACAAATCGAGCGGTGAAATCTTCCGCGACGGATTCCTGCACTAAAATACGCTTGATCGCGGTGCAACGTTGACCGGAGTTTCGGTAACTTCCTTCCGCCGCCAGATAAGCCGCGAGATCCAGATCGGCATCTTCGAGAACGATCAGAGGATCATTACCGCCCAATTCAAGGACGATCCGTTTGTAGCCCGCAGTGGCCGCGATGCGTTTTCCGACTGCGACACTGCCTGTGAAACTAACCGACTCGACGCGATCATCTCGCACCAAAGGTTCCGCGACTTGGTTGGTGGGCCCGAGCAACACGCTCAACATCCCCGCTGGTAGACCGGCATCGTAAAGCAGGGCCGCAAATTTCAACGCCACCAGCGGCGTCTTTTCGGATGGCTTGAGGAT
>WBXJ01000279.1 GCA_008933045.1 Verrucomicrobiota bacterium | reverse complement strand
GCTGGTGTTGCGATTATCTGCCGCGGATTGGGGGTCGTCACGATCGCGGGACGGTTGAAGTTGACCGGTGGTCTGGAGTAGGTGGGTGTTGGAGTGATTGGCCGAGGTTCAGGACGCGCCGCTGGAGCGGGATTGATGGTTAGTTCCGGCGTGACAGGCCGTGTTTGGGTGGGCGGAGAGGGTCTTCGCTCGAAGGATGGCGTAGCGTTAGGTCTCGCCGGAGGAATCGTGGGTCGGTCGGTCTCGATCTTGGCGACGGGTGCTGGAGATCCAATCGGGCTTTGCTCAACCACAGCCGACCTGTTCAGTGGTCGCTCAGGACCGCCGGTGCGTTTGTCAAAGGGTGATTCCTGACCCGGTCGAGTCACGGAGGGTGAAGTTCGCCCTGGCAACTGAGGACTAGACGCACGGCCTGGTGTCACGTCGATTGGGGATGAACGCACGCGCCCTCTGTTGACAGGCACTCCCGGAGATCCAGCGGTGACTGGTGGGGCCCGCAAAGGATTTGGCGTTTGAGATCGGCCTACTTCTTGGGAACTGCGTACAATGTCAGCTGCTTGGGTTTGATCGGAGTTGGGTGCCTGACGATGTACCACTAGTTTGGAACCGTCGCGGGTCAACTGCTCAGGTCGAATTGAATTCCGGGAGCCATGCGGCAGGTCGCGAACCGACACCTGAGGCACCTCGCTGTGTGAAGCTC
Source organism: Verrucomicrobiota bacterium (assembly GCA_008933045.1). GTDB lineage: Bacteria > Verrucomicrobiota > Verrucomicrobiia > Limisphaerales > SXQI01 > SXQI01. The sequence goes on along the minus strand of WBXJ01000279.1, from coordinate 2,323 downwards.
TTGAGACGCGATCCCTCGGCACCCCCTGATTGATCATCGCATGGTTATGATTCGCCGAGATATTCACTACGGTGCTGTTTTTATGGAAGTGTTCCGCCTGCGGCCGTGCAATATGATGATCAAAGGGACGCCGTTCGCAGAGACGGCTATAGCTCACGACGGTGAAATAATCCCACGAGAGGTTAAAGCCAAAACTGCTCCCGACGTGGGAATCATGATAGCTAAAACCAAAACCAGAGCGCCAGTGCGCTGCGGGAGGTAGAGGAGCCCATCCACAGTAGGCGTCGGAGTATCTCCAACTTACCCAAGCGGGACCCCAGGTTGTGTCGGGAATCCAGCACCAATTGTAGCCAGTCGGTCGAAACCATCGGCCATAGTGAAAAGGAGCCCAGCCCCAAGAATAATCTGAGTGCCAATACCAGCCATAATCCGAATAAAGCCAACGCCCAGAATGGCCGTAAGGTCGCCAGTCTACCACGGTTGTGGCGACGGTCGGCTGCCAGCACACCCCATAGCCTGGGATAGTTACCCAAGTGCCGTAAGGAGTAAGAGAGTTTTGAAAATATTGATAGGTCACTTGCTGCTGAGGTGGCAAGGCGGTGATTACTTGTGCCGGAGATGCCTCTGGGGGTGCCACGGTAGGGGCGTCTGGCACGGTGGGAGCGTTCGGAATGGTTCCAGAATTGGGGACGTAATTACTACTCACTTCGATGACGGGAACCACAGCAACGGCAACAGTAGCGGGCTTGTTGGCCGGCACCTGAGCTATGGGTGGGACACTCCCCTGCGGGTTATCGTGAGCCAACATGGCCTCGATGATCTCGGAGGAGATTCCAATGTCGTTCAGGTAGACAATATCTTCTGACGCTAACTGAAACACATTGGTGGAGCGGGTGATGTAAGCTTTTATTACCGTATCGCTCAAACCGGCCTGGGCCAATTTAATGACCTGATGTGTCTCTTCCTGTAAGGCTAGGACGGGGGGAGCGACAGGGGGATTTAATGGTGCAACATCATTCGTTAGGAGTGGAATGATTGGCTCGGGAACCGTCGCAATGGTATTGGAGCTAATGGAAGCAGAGTTTGTGCTCAGAGGGACAAGGGAAATCGTGTTTGTTGCCTCCGTTTTTCGGGCTGATTGCGCGTTCGTTTTGGCATTACAACCCACCATCACGGCGGCTAACAATGCCATTACCATAGTCTGGACACCGATTTTAATAACTGCGGCTAGCAATGTTCGTTTCCCACCTGAGACAGGAGGCGGGATGCACTTCGAGTGGGATAATTGAAACAGGGTTTTCATAAAGCGGAGTTACCGCAAACGGCGTTGATCGATTCAGTGAATCAGTTCATCTACTTCGATCATTAGACGAATACCCAGTTTCACTATTCATTGCTGGCTCGTTGCGCTTCCATGCGTCCCTTAGATCAGACGTCAAATTAAAGGGCCTCGAGTGACCGTTGCGCCTGTTCTTGCTTGGCCTGCCAATCAATCAGGCGTTTTCGGTGATCCTCCAGCACGGCGGGTGGCACTTTTTGCGTAAAAGATGGGTTCGCGAGTTTTTGTTGCACTTTTTCGATCTCGGCGGCGTTTTTCTCGATCTCTTTCAATAATCGCGAGCGCTCTGCATCCACATCAACCAAGCCTTCGAGAGGAAGAAAAAGTTCGCCCATGGCACCCGCAGCCATGGGTGTACGCTGAGTTGGGAGGAAGGCGGTATTGATTTCGACAGACTCGGCGTTTAAGAGGATCCGCAGAACTTCTGCATCGTAAGGGGACACGGCGGCAGCAGTGGGTTTGAGGACGAATTTTACCCGCTTGCTCGGTTGCAGGTTGCCCTCGCGCCGCAAGTTGCGACCGCGAACGATCAGATCGTATTTTGCCTCGACTAACTGCTCGTCGGTTTCGTCGAGAACATAATGCGCCTTGAACTGCTCGTCTAAGGGCTTAGGCCAACAGGCGTAGATGATAGTTTTTCCACCTTGATCCTCTGGTAGATCCAAATTAAACCCTAGTCCGTGCCAAAGCTCCTCGGTGATGAAGGGCATGAACGGATGGAACAACCGGAGCATATGCGACAAAACGAAGTCGATAACTGCCAAGCAATTGGCCTTGTGCGCTTCGTCCTCGCCATAGAAGACGGCCTTGGAAGCCTCCACATACCAGTCGCAGTACTCGCTCCAGAAAAACCGGTAGAGGGTATTGACCGCTTCGCTGAATTTGTACTCCGCCAGGGCACCATCGATTTCTCGAATCGCACGGTCGAGTCGCAACAACACCCACTTATCGTCGCTCGTCAAAAGTGCAGGGGTAATTTCCCCT
>WBXJ01000278.1 GCA_008933045.1 Verrucomicrobiota bacterium | reverse complement strand
GAGAGGCAGCGCTCATACGGTTTAAGAGCGCGAGACGTTCCTGAAAACGCTCTGGTGTTAGGCTGGAATCGAGGCCCATGTTCTTCACGCGGAAGGTAGCCGCGTTTGGATCATCATCGAGTACGAATGGGTCATAACGCGTGCCTAAACAGCCGCCAAACTGTCCCGGAGTGAGGTAGACCTTACTGTCGCAATGTGGAAATGGCGTGATGACATACGGCGGCACGCCTTTTGAAAAACCATCGCGCTGTGCCAGCCAGCCGCAAAGCGTGCCGACACCGGGAAGATCGGTCGGACTTGGCGTGATCAGCGTGCTGTCCACACGATACGGCCTGCCGGTTGTTGCCCAGTGCATACCGCCGTTGTGACTGCTGTGGCCGTGATGTACGGAACGAATCAGCGCCAGCTTATCCATGCGATTCGCCATCTGTGGTAGCAGCTCAGTGATATGGATGCCGGGGACGTTCGTTTTGATCGTCTTGAATTCACCGCGAATCTCCGAAGACGCGTCTGGTTTCGGATCCCACAGGTCGATGTGGCTCGGTGCGCCGCCATTGAAGATCAAAATGACCGATTTGGCCTTGCCGATGCCGATCGGTGGTTTCGCCATTGGGGCGGCGAATGCGCTAAGATGATTCAATCCAAAGCCAAGCATCCCCATGCCGCCTGTATGAAGAACACTGCGACGCGAAACGCGAATTTGTGGGATTGAAGTGCTCACAACGAGAATAACCTACGGGTGAAATCGCTTGATTTTGCTCGAGTCCGCCACTTCCGCAGCGTGCGTTAGTCTGTCTAACACGACTGCGGCTCCTTTTTTCCCGCGACGAACTCTCGGTGAAGAGAGGGATGCAGTGGCAGGCTTCGTTAAGGATAGCCCCGTCAACTGTGCTTCCACAAACGCCGAACCCGCGATGAGTGATCGATGAGACGAACTCGACGCAGTTTTTAGCTCCTGGGCTCCTCGAGATCAGATTGACCTGCCCCATTTAAACAGCACCACTTTCAGAGGGAGAACGTCAGGTTTTGACGCCGACCACAAGCAAATCTTCCATACAAAATTAGCGGTGCCTTGCCGCCACGTTACAACTGTGATACTGTTTGAGAAGTCCTCCGAATGTGGGGTCTGGGTGGCTATCCTTCTCCAGAAGCCCGAGCCAGCTGCGTTGTATGTTCCTTTAGGAGTATTGCCTTATGTTGTTCAATCCCCGTCGGAAAGGGTTCACGCTGGTTGAACTGCTAGTTGTGATGGCAATCATTGGCGTTTTATTGGCATTGCTGCTACCCGCGGTGCAGTCCTCCCGCGAAGCGGGCCGACGCATCGCGTGTGTGAACAAGATGAAGCAATTTGGAATTGCGCTTCACACCCATCACGATGTAAAGGAGTACTTTCCTTATGCGCGTCCATATTTGCCCCAACCGTATAATCTAATTGGAGGCAGCACAAGCGGCTACTGGCTCTACGTTCCCCCCACTTCGGAAACTGTTGGTAGTTGGTTGCTTCGTGTGCTGCCTTATATGGAACAGGGGACCGTTGTGTCACCTATTGTGGGTTCCACATCGATCGCAGAACTTTCCATCGCTTTTAGGAACGCTGACAATACGAGACTTCCTTTGATGGTTTGTCCTTCCGACAGTCTCGCCACCCAGGCACATAGTTCGGGAGCGACAGTTACTACCTACCTAGGAGTCACCGGGAACGACGAGAGCAATGGAAGTGATGCGACAAACGGCATCTTTCCTCCGTATTCGGACGTGTGTTACAACGACAGAAAAATGGTGAGCATGGCCAGCATCACTGACGGTACCAGTAAAACGCTCATGGTTGGCGAACGGCCACCGTCGAGCGATCTGTATTGGGGCTGGTGGCTGTATAGCGACTTCGATAATCTTTTGGCCCATCCGAATAAGGAGCGACGCTTGATCACGTCCTGCAATGGGGCGGAAATCTTTAAGTCGGATAAGCCGACGAATCCAACGGCCGCGTGCCACTATTGGAGCATGCACTCCAGCGGGGCAAACTGGCTACTCGCCGACGGCTCGGTGCGTTTCATTTCGTACGATCAGGTTTTGGTTACCACACAAATGGCCAGCAGAAATGGCGGCGAAGTCTTTAGCCTCGACTAACGCGATCCGATCTGAGATTTTCCATGCAAGCGATGTTCGCAATCCGCTGCTGTGCTTTGTTATGTCTTTTCGGTCCTGTGTTCCTTGCCGGATGTGGAGGCAGCACCGCACAAGTCACCGGCAAAGTGATCTCGCAGGGCAAGCCGGTGGTATGGGGAACCGTCACGCTGGTCGATCGCGCGGGATACTATCATCAGGGAAATATCAACTTGAATGGAAACTACGCGCTGTCCGGTGTTGGCAAGGGGCCCTTAAAGATCGCAGTAGTAAGCCCTGATCCAGTGGTTACCGGAATTAGTGACAGCGGACGACAGTCCGTTGAAGATGTAGGCGACTTGGATGGAGGCAGCGCGCGCGACAAATTCTTTGAAAAACGATCCCGGAACACAGACAACCGCCCGCGACCTGAAGCGGGGAGTTGGTTTGCGGTTGATCCAAAGTATTCGGATCCTGAGAAATCTGGCCTGACTGGCGAAGTTAAATCCCGGTGGACCACACTCGATATCGACCTGAAATAATTTCGCTGTAGGCCCTGCAGACGCGTGACCTGCCCTCATGAATGACGCTATCTCTGACGCTGTCCCCAACTTGGTACCAGCCGGGTTGTTAGCCATGCAGGGCCGGTAGCTGGGAATCCCCAGCTACCGGCCGCGCGAATTCGAACGGCGTCTGATTGCCCAGAGCAACCATAGCGACGAGACGTTGATACGCAGATGAGTCGCATAAAAAACAGAGCATGATCTGTTTTATGCTCGCCAAGGCACTGGCTCCGAGTACCTTTTGCCCCGCCTAGCCAGAACGCAGGCCGTTGATGTGCAGATGAGTCGCTTAAGGCTTGTTTACCACTGAAGGCCTAGAGATAGCCCGCGCTGCGGTACGACCTCTTCTCTTAAAAAAGGCTCTTGCCGCTCGCCGTGAGACGATCGGCGGAACTTCGG
>WBXJ01000277.1 GCA_008933045.1 Verrucomicrobiota bacterium | reverse complement strand
GCGTGAATCTGTTCCGACCGAGTCCAACGTGTCGGATCACCTGTGGGCCGAGGGTGGTTCGCGCACAACTCCGGTCGCCACTCCGCTTCGTAGCGTGCAAAGAATTGGTGCGAATCGAAGGCTCCCAATGCGTAACCGCAGATGCCTTGGTTATCCTCCAGCACGAGAGATAGCTCTGGTTCAAACACCAGATAAGGCCCGACAAAAATCCGACCCAGCGCGTCAGGATCCTCACGATAAAACGGCTCGCCATCTTTTCCGTAGTCGCCGGTTTTGAGGCAAACGTAATAGGCGCCTGGCGCATCACCAGTCCTTGCAGCGCGGATTAAGCGGTCAGGATTCATGCGCGAAGAGCGGGTTCTGTCGGTTGAAAAGCTCCATTGGGTTGGCGCGCGAGCAACCGTTGGAGGCGAGGCACAATCCCGCCTCGGTAAGTGCCCCAATGATGGAATTCGGAATTGAACTCAGGGTGAGGAGCGTCGTGGGTCATTCGAAAAGCGAGATATCGTTCGAGGAAATCGAGTTCCTCACGGAGTTCCCAGATTCGACGGCTTAATGCGTAGAATAATCGGCGGTGCCGAAGTTCCGTCAATCGAACACAGAATGCTTTGAGTTGGGTTGATTGCCTCTGAAATTCTGCCGCTGCGTTCTCCCAATCGAGTGTCCGAGAACCCATCAGGATACGAGCGTTGTTGTAGAGTAATTCGGCCTGCGGTCCTTCTTGGAGCGGCAGGTAATAGCAGTCTCCCAGAAGGATCAACTCGTCTGATGTGACCGAACCGTGGATCATCTCAAAGCTGGGCAACCACTCTTGAATCGCATCGAGGTAAGCGGCACGGGGATCCCAAGGGCCGACGCACTTCACGAAGGCGGCCAGAGTATGAAACGGTACAAAATTCAACGGGAATTCATTATTCGCATTGAGCATCAAGCCGCTTACGTGCTCGCGCAATTCAATGGGCCGCCCAGAGTAAGGGCCGCAAAAAAAGCGGCGTACGTCGTAATCGTTGGCGTGAAGGTTGTCCCAGAGCAACGGTTTCCGGCGGAGGTAACCTTGAAGTGTTTGGATGGATGAAACGGTGATTTCCTGCGAAATGATTTCCTGACCCGTCCAAAAAATCTCAATGTCAGGGTGCAGTTCTTTCCCAAGGATTGAGAGGTAACCGACGCCGCCGAGACCGGCTTCTGCCATGCGACCACAATAAGGCGTGGGACAAAAAAAGAATCGCACATCGGCGCAGCGTGCCCGTGTGGCCTGAAGCAGCGCGTTGGTGAGATGACATTGTGCGCTCGCGAAAGAACTAAACCGTTGCGCATCGTTCGGATTCATGCGATCAGGAATATCGTCAAAGAGCACTGCAAAATTCCGACAGCCCAAGGCGAGCATTTGCTCGAAACGACGGTTCAAAAACGCGAAGTCCGCCTCTTCCGAATAGCGAATATCCAAGCCTGGCCCTAGCCCGTAGATAAAACGAAGGTTTCGTTGATTGCAGGCCGTGATGATCTGGGAGAGCGTTTCAGTTTCGGAGGCAGTGTAGAGATCCCGCCAGATCGCGCGGTGTTTGAGGTCGTCTTTTGGGCCATAAAAATAAGTGTTCAAACCCCAATGGGTCATTCGTTCAAACAGCTCCAACCGTTCCGCCTGCGTCCAGGGTTCACCATAGAAACCCTCGATCACACCCGCGATGAATTCTAGTTGTTCGGGCATATGGTTAGTCTCATGAGTTTTGGTATCGGAGATTAGTTGTCGGAGCATCCGCTTGGCAAGGCGACAAAAAAGCGTTGCTTGACCGCAGCGTCGGTGTCGCTGAAAGTGTGGACATGAACCTCCTTATTTTAATCGCTTTATTGGCTTTCACCACTGCTGGCTATGGACAGGATATCTTGAAGATCCGCGCTGGCATTATTGGGTTGGACACTTCTCATGCCACTGCTTTTGCGGAGACGTTGAACAAAGGCCTTAAAAAGGCGGAGAACGTTCCCTTGTTTGAAGGCGTCAAAGTGGTGGCTGCTGTGGCCCAAGGAAGCAAAGATATCGAGAGCAGCATTAGTCGAGTCGCTGATTATACGCGAATTGTGCGGGGGCTGGGAGTCGAGATCGTGGATTCGATTGAAGAATTGGTGAAACGGGTGGATGTCGTTTTTCTTGAATCCAATGATGGTCGCGTGCATTTCGAGCAGCTCAAGCCGTTGCTCGCGGCTCGCAAGCCCGTGTTTATCGACAAACCGCTCGGCGGAAATCTCGTTGACGTGATCCGAATTCTTGATGCCGCCAAAAAATCGAAGGTGCCACTTTTTTGTTCGTCCTCGTTACGGTTTTCGCAAACGACGCAAGCGGTTCGTCGAGGTTCTTTGGGGCGAGTCCTCAGCGCGGAAACTTTTAGCCCGGCGAATCTCGAGCCCACGCATACGGACCTTTATTGGTACGGAGTGCATGGTTGTGAAGCGTTGTTCACGGTGATGGGCACGGGTTGTGAAACGGTGAAACGTGGAACCACCTCGGACGGAAAGATCGAAGTGACGGGAGTGTGGCAAGGGGGAAGAGTTGGTGTGTTTAGGGAGGAAAATGGCAAGGATCGCGCCGGTTACGGTGGCAAAGCACGAGGCGAAAAGGGCGAGGCTATCGTGGGGACTTTTGATGGCTATGATGTCTTGTTGTCGGAGATTGTTAAAATGTTTCGAGGCGGTCCTTCGCCCGTGAGCCTGGATGAAATGTTGGAGCTTTACGCTTTTATGGAAGCGGCGGATGAGAGCAAACGGCGCGGCGGCGCGGTGGTGAATGTGCAGGAGGTCATTGCCAAAGCCAGGGCCGTGGTGGCGGCTCGGCCATGAACGACGGGGCAGGTGACCTCAATAGAAAAGCCGCCCCGTGTTATGCGGAGCGGCTTATCGTGATTCAGTGTGACCGAGGAATTAGTCCTTCAATTTTTTGGCGACCACTTTTTTAGCGACGACCTTTTTGGCGACGACCTTTTTGGCTGGGGCCAATTTAGCGAGCGCACGCTTCTCTTCGAGCGCGGCTTGAGCTGCTGCTAGGCGAGCGACGGGCACTCGGTAGGGCGAGCAGCTCACG
>WBXJ01000276.1 GCA_008933045.1 Verrucomicrobiota bacterium | reverse complement strand
CTCGATCGCAGCGCCTCGATGAACTACGCGTCCGGCGACGGGCCGACGAAATTCCAGTTCGCGTGTCATCTCATGGCGGCGCTCGGCTACGTGATCGTGAAGGCGCGCGACTCCGTCGGCCTTTTTCTCCACGCGGAAAAAGTGGACGTGCGGATGGACGCCGCGAACTCGTTCCAGCACCTCAACAACATGCTCAAGCACGTGCAGGCGCATCCGCCCGATCCAAACGGCGGCACGGGCATCGCACAGACGCTGCACGAGATCGCCGGCTCCATTCGGCGGCGCGCGCTCGTCGTCGTGATTTCCGATCTGCTCGGCGACGAGGCGGCGGTCGTGAAGGCGCTCGCGCACCTGCGCAAACAGCGCCACGACGTGCTCGTTTTCCAGACGCTCGATCCCGCGGAGATCGATCTCACTTTCAAAAAGCCGTGCGAGCTGCACGACCTCGAGACCGGCGATCACCTGCCGGTGAATCCGCGCGGCCTCGCCGAGGAATACCGGAAGGTCTTCGGCGCATTCCTGGAGCAGTACAAAAAGGCGTGCGCGGGCATGAACATTGACTACCGCCTCGTGCGCACGGATCAGGCGCTGGAGTCATTTGTGCGTGCGTATCTCGAGGAGCGCCGCCGTCTTTCCCGGTGAAATGGGCGGCGTTTTCTCATTGAGGCGCGTCTCAGTCACACCTACCAGTATTCTCTACTCCCACGGCCAAGTTCCTGTCGGTGACTCGGCTGCTGTGTGCCGCCCACCGAGGACACGCCGGCTGCGTCCACACCGACGTTTTGAAAAAAGTCTGGTCGTGGGCCGCTGCGACGCCTAGGGGTAAATTGCATTCGGCTTTGTGACACACAAACAGTATGAAACCGAAGTGCCGATTCCACAAATTACATACAGAGCCCGATCATAAGCAATTTTCCTATGGCACGCCAAATTCATTCCGACCCCACGGCCTTTCTCAAATTGGAAAGCCACGTTCAACAATACGAAGCGACCGGGCGCACTGAAAGTGCTGCATTTCTAATTTGGTTCTTACAGGCAATCTACCGCCTGGACGACGTAGAAGCTCAAGATGCTGTTTGCGACCGGAAAGGTGACTTAGGTTTTGATGCACTTACCGTCAATGACGGCTCTCAGGAGATTGTTGTATTCCAGGCGAAGCGGAAGGAAAAAACTCCCGCTACACTCGGTGACTCTGATCTAAAGAAATTTGTTGGGGCCCTCAAGCATTTCGAGACAAAGGAAACCGTTGACGAAGCAGTGCAGGCGTCAACCAATCCTGAACTCAAAAGACTACTCACGACCAATAAGGTGAGCGAGAAAATCGGGAGCGGATATTCTGTTCGACCGATCTTCATCTCAAACATAACGGCTGATCAGTCGGCCGCAAGCTATCTACGGACGGTTTCTGCAACTGGTGTGCATATTGACCTTTGGGATCTGCAGCGAATTACGCCGGTATTGAAGCAACTCGAAAAGGAGTGGTTTGTGGTAGAACCATTTAAGCTCCGGCTTGCCAAAGGCAAATATTTTTTGAACGGGCCAAAGAACAATCCCAGCCTAGTTTTTGCATCCGTTTCGGCCCGCGAACTCGTTCGGCTCCCCGGTATTGATGATACACGAGTTTTCGCTCAGAATGTTCGCCTAGGACTTGGGAGAACACGGGTGAACAACGAGATACTCGAAACTATCAAAACAAAGAAAGAACACTCAAAATTTCTGACATTTCACAATGGATTAACAATCGTCGCACAGCACATGCGCTTACATCAGAACTGCCTGCATCTCGACAAATACTCTGTGTGTAATGGCTGCCAATCGCTTCTCACGTTCTACAACAATCGCAATGCCATTACGGACGATTTATTGGTGCTTGTAAGATTTGTTCAAGTGGGCGAAGAGCGAAAGAGCGCCGAAGCGATCGCATATAGGACAAACAACCAGAACGCAATTTCACTTCGCGATCTCAACGCGAACGACTCAACGCAGGTGCAGCTTAAAGCCGAATTTGATCAGCTTTTTGGGGAGCAAACTATTTACGATATCAAGCGAGGAGAAGAAATCGAAGGTAAGACTCTCAACAACGAATATGCAGGCCAGTTGCTACTTGCGTTTAATGTTCGCGAGCCGTGGAGTTCGCATCAAAAATACAAGGTCTTTGGAGACCGCGAGTCCGAGATTTTTGCGTACGGTGTTACTGCGGCACACGTGCGTTTGGTGCAGCTCATCGCGGAGGAGATTGATGAGATGTTGCTCAAGATTAAGAATGAGAGACTTCGAAAGTATAGTCTTACGAAATTCATTTTGTTGTATCTTATCGGCGAAATATTGAGAAACGAGCGCGACGGCAAAAGGCTGCTGGTTGATCCGAAGCCGTTTCTCCAAGTGAATGGCCACCCTGACTCGCGTGCCCCGCAAACGGCGATGATGGGTGAAATCAAGAAACTCGCTAACTTTGTAGTTACCGAGTTGAATTATTTTGTAGAGGGGCGCGCCGATAGCGACTATGATTATAAAACCGAGTTCAAGTCCCCAAAGCACGTGAAAGAGCTGCGTTCTGAGGTGATGAAAGCCTACGACAAAGACAAGTTCAACAAGCGCGCCACGCCATTTTCGCTTCCCGCGTAGCGACATCGGATGAGTGGAACGAGGAAGAGATTTCCGCAAGCGACCGCGCTCTTGACGGTTCCGCGAGGTGCAAGTGAATCGCCTGCGGAGCAGGCGGCGGGAAAGGAGCGCGAGCGGCTTGCTTTCGCTCGTGTCCGCGATAGCCTGAATGCCATGAGCACGCTCGCCGAAATCGAATCTGCCGTTGCCGCACTGCCGCGCGCAGAGCAGGCGGCACTGCTGCGCTTTGTCACGGTGAAACTGAGCGGCGCAGATGGAGGGCCGGTGAAAACGGGCGGTGAACTTGCGCGGAGTTGGTCCGGGCTGCCACATTTGACGCCGGATGAGGCCGCAGATTTTGAACGGGATCTCGTGGCAGCACGAGACGCGGCAGGCGGACAGGCCGCACCGGAATGGGAGTAATTCTCGACAGTTCGGTGCTGATCGCAGCCGAGCGGCGGAAGTTTGATCTGGTGGGCCTGCTGCG
>WBXJ01000275.1 GCA_008933045.1 Verrucomicrobiota bacterium | reverse complement strand
TCCTCGCACTTCATCCGTCGCACCATGCAAGGACAAGGCTAGGCGAAATTGTAACGGTTCATCCGCTAATTTTCGAATTTGAGGCGCGAGGCCACTCGTTGAAATCGTGATCTTACGTGCACCAATTCCTCCGCCCCATGGCGCGTTTAACACCTTTAGGGCCTTCAACAAATTCTCGTAATTTGCCAGCGGTTCGCCCATGCCCATGATCACGAGATTGTTAATGAACTGTTCCTGCGGATTGGCTTCGGGTTGGGTGGCATTCCAACGTTCGACAGCGAGAATTTGCTCAACGATTTCATGGACGCCAAGATTTCGCTTCCAACCCTCCAAACCGCTCGCGCAAAAGCGGCAACCGTAAGCGCACCCCACCTGAGTCGAAACGCATAAGGTGTGACGATCACTCGCTTCACCATAAAGTGCTGGATTGGCAGGAATCAAAACGCTTTCAACAAAGGCCCCATCGCTCAACCGCCAGAGAAATTTCTGCGTCGCGTCGCGTGAACCTTGCTTAGTTACGAGCTCAAGGATTTGTAACGAGAATTGAGCCTCCAATAACTCCCGCAACACCTTGGGAAGGTTTGTCATCTCAGCCCAAGAGGTGGCTCGACGCTCGTAGAGCCAAGACAACAATTGCGTTACCCGATAGGTTGGTTGTTCCCAAGTCTGAAACTGTGTCTGCAGTTCCTCCGCCGTCTGTGATTTAATGTCGCAATTCACGCCTGATAATCCTCGTCACCTATCCAGCTAAACTTACGCGTTGCGGGTCGTTTCGCCAATGTTTTCCAACCCAGCCGTCATGTCAGCCATGATCCAAATTGAGTCAGACCGGATCTAGCGCACTGGTCCAGGCGTTGAGCTGCGTTTCTTTTTTTCGCGGAAAAATTCGAAGATCGCGGGAAGAATCGAAAGTACGATAATTGCGATCACGACTAGGCCGAAGTTCTTTTGAACAATCTGGATATTACCAAAAAAATATCCTAAGAGGGTTAACGATACGATCCAAAGCAGACCACCGAACACATTAAAGGCCATGAATTTGGAGTATCGCATACATGCAATTCCGGCGACGAAGGGTGCAAAGGTCCGGATAATTGGGATGAACCGCGCGAGCACAATCGTTTTGGAGCCGTAATGATCATAAAACGCCCGAGTCCGTTCGAGATGACGTTGGTTGAGGAATCGCGAATGATTGCGAAAAACCTTGGGTCCCAAGAATCGACCGATCCAATAATTTACCGTATCCCCTAATATGGCAGCGATGCTAAGCAGGATTAGGATCGTCACTAAGTTCAAATTGTTAGGCCGCGCCGCGAAGGTGCCAATGGCGAAGAGGAGCGAATCTCCGGGGAGAAACGGGGTGACCACTAAACCCGTTTCACAAAAAATAATGACGAAGAGTAGGACGTAAATCCAAGGCCCCATGGTCGTTATGAGTTGATCAAGGTGATGATCAACGTGCAAGACGTAGTCGAGTATCGTTTTCAGAAAATCCATAGCAAAACTTCTTTGGTGGGTTGGTGATTAGCAGGCTAATGCAGTCTTTGGAAGGTAAAAAGGCAGAAACAGTCTTGGAGTTTCAGGGTGAAGAGGCTTGAATTTGCTGAGCGATGAGAGCAGCGATTTTATACGGTAAAGAAGATTTACGCGTCGAGCACATCGATGACGCGGTTCTGGGAGAAGGAGAAGTCAGAATTGCAATCGAGGCCACGCTTACCTGTGGAACCGATTTAAAAGTTTATCGGCGCGGATACCACGCACGCATGATTATCCCACCCGCAGCCTTTGGTCATGAGTTCAGCGGCACGATCTGCGAAGTGGGTAGGGGAGTGACCGGTTGGACGTTGGGCGATCGGGTCGTCGTCGCAAATTCGGCACCGTGCGGTTGCTGTGACTTCTGCCAAAGAGGTCAGGAAAATTTGTGCAATGATCTACTCTTCCTCAACGGTGCTTATGCCGAGAGAATTGTTGTGCCCGCAAGGCTCGTCGCTAAAAACATGTTACGGCTTGCTGATCAAACTCCCTTTGTCGCCGCTGCATTGGTGGAACCTTTGGCTTGCGTAGTGAACGGTTTGGCGGATCTCAAACTGCATTCGGGAGAACGCGTTCTGACGATTGGAACAGGGCCGGTTGGCTTAATGTTTATCGCATTGGCGAATGCTGCCGGGTGCCAAGTAACTGCGGCGGGACGGGGTGCCGAACGGTTAATCGCAGCGCGACGGTTGGGCGCATCGATCGTCGGTGATGTCGAGAAGGGGGAAATACCCGAAGAGGCGTTCGATGTTGTCATCGAAGCGGTGGGCAAACCAGAAACATGGCAGGAAGCCGTCCGAAAGGTACGAAAAGGGGGGCGCGTTAATTTTTTCGGAGGATGCCCGGCAGGAACCTCCATCTCCTTCGAGACAGGGTTAATTCACTACTCGAACCTAACCCTACTCGCGAGCTTTCATCACACCCCGAGAACCATCCGCCAAGCACTCCACCATATCGAGTCGGGACTCATTCAAGCCGCAGATTTTGTTACCGGTGAGTGCCCACTCAGTCGGCTCCCCGAACTTCTGCAGTCCATGACCGCAGGCAACAAAGCCATCAAAACAAGAGTCAGAGTCGATCAGTGAGTCGATGGAGGCGGATTAAATTCAGGCATCGTGTCATGCCCAACAGCACTAACACCGTGCCGAGTCAGCACCGAGCGAAAAGTTAGGAGAACAATCTTGGCATCCAACCAGAGCGATCGGTTATCCACATACCACACATCAAATTCAAAACGATTGTCCCAGCTTTGCAAGTTCCGTCCGTTCACCTGAGCCCAACCGCTCAGTCCAGGAAGCACCTCATGCCGCCGTGTTTGGTGCGCACTGTAACGGGCTAGATACATTACTGGTAACGGCCGAGGGCCGATTAGGCTTAAGTGACCCCGGATCACCAGCAACAGTTCAGGCAACTCATCGAGTGACGAAGCTCGGAGCCAACGACCGAAAGGCCTGAGACGGATATTATCAGCCAAAAGCTTGCCATCAGACCCACGTTCGCTCGTCATCGAGCAAAATTTGAAGAGGTTTTAAAATTCCCGTTAACAAGAATGATATCCGCGATACCATGTGACGAATTTCTT
>WBXJ01000274.1 GCA_008933045.1 Verrucomicrobiota bacterium | reverse complement strand
GGTGAAGTGGTCGGACTCGGGCTTCGCAATCTTGCCCAATGCCCCGTCGAGCTCAACCTGGTTCCCAAGAGCATCAAGCAAAAGCTGGTTTTTGATCAAAAAAAGCCATATTTCATCGCGTCGATCATCAGCCTAGTGTTGCTCGTTCTCGCTTTCGGTCTTTTTTTCAGCAAAACGACTTCCCTGCAACAGACTTCTCTCGAGGATTTAAAGACCCAGATTGTGCCTGCCAAGCAGCGCTCCGAAGAACTCGACAAGCAGTTATCCAAAATGCGGCGAACCAAAGCCGAAGTCGACCAATACGCCGCTTATCTGAAAGACCGCTTTTTCTGGGCCGATGCGTTGGTCGAAATGCGCAAGCTGCTCATTCAATCCGAAGATAACATGGGCCGTTCCGATGTCGGAGTTTGGATCGAGACCTTTGGAACCGTCGCCGCCGATGATATCGAGGAGGAGGAAACCCCTCAAGGCGGTGGCATGAATAGCTCGATGATGTTCTACCTGAGCAATCCCGAACTAGCCCGTCGCTATTTCCCGCACCTTTTCAAAGGAGCCGCTGCTGGTCCTGGCGGCGCGTCCCCTGGTGCAAGTTCCGAAGGTGCGCCCCCTCCGCCAATCGCGGCGGCTCCCACTCCCAAAGCTCCCGCCAATAGCAACACCAACTTGGTGACCATTGATATTAAATTCCGAGCCGTTAACCTCACCCGTGGTGGCGAAAGTGCCGCCAACAACAAGCTCGCCTATGCGGTTGAAAAGGAGTTCAAAGAAAGCTCGTTTTTTGACAAAGATGGCACGAAACTTGCCGGTGACTTGGAGTCCGTTGATGCTACAGCTCAGACCTTCACGTTCGGTATGCGATTGAAACTACGCAACCCAATGAAGATGTAATATGGCTTGGTTTAAGAAAAATCTTTGGTTCGTCGTGATCTGTTTGGTCGGTGTTGCCCTCTTGGGTTTAGCCACTCTTTTTGCGTTAAGCCAATCCGACAAGGGCGGAGTAGTGGCTCTCGAGTTAGCCGATGCCACTCAGCAATATAAGGATCTCAATAGTAAAAAAGAGCTTCCTGGTGATCAAAAAAATAACAATATTGAAACGGCTAAGCAGGAAAATATCCGCCTTCAGGATTTCTCAACCCGCGTCACCTCCTACTTGGCTCCAGCGAATGTCCCTACCAACCTTAACAACCTAAACTTTAGCGTTAGACTCAACGAGTCGATCAGCAAGATGCGTTTAGAAGCCGCTCGGATCAATGTCATCCTACCAATCACCAACGGCTACTGGTTTACCTTCGCCTCCCAAAAATCAGCCGTCGAATACAAGGGAATCCAAAACATGGCGGCTCAACTTTACGACATCGAGGGAATCGTCAAAATTCTCTACGATGCCCGCGTCCATTCTATCGCACAACTCAAGCGACCTCCAGCAACGCCCGACGAGCCTAACAATGGTGATTTTCTTACCCGTAACGCTAAGACCAATGACTCTGCCATTGTCACGCCCTATGAAGTGACATTCACAGGTTTCAGTTCAGAACTCGCACGCGTCATGCAAGGCTTGGCGAATGCGACGAACTGCTTTGTAGTTCGCACCGTGGGTGTGGGCCAAGCTGGCGGCCCAACCTCTGCTAAATTAACCACGATCGCTCCCCCTCCGATGATGATGAACCAGTTTGGAGGCGGCCGTTACGGCGGCGACCGTTACGGTGGAATGATGCCCCAGATGGCGGCAGGCGCAGCTCCTAAGCCTAAGGCACCCAATGCCTTGCTCGACGAGAACAAGCTGCGCATCACCCTCCAACTCGACTCGGTTCGCATGCAGGCCGCAGCAAAAAAGTGAGTTTTAATGGATTTTCTTAAGAAACATTACGAAAAATTGATCCTCGCCGTGGTTCTGCTGCTTCTGGCAGCCGGAGCTGTCATGATGCCCATTCTCGCTTCGAGCCAACGCACCGCTGAAGAGGCCCGTATCGCAGAATTGACACGCCCCAAGGTCAAGCCTTTAACGCTGGAAGATCTGACCACCAACGAGATGACACTCAAACGGGTTCAGACACGGGTAGATTTTGATCTCGCAGGTTCTCACAATCTTTTTAACCCAGTCAGATGGGTTCAGAAATCAGACGGAACTTTTATCAAGGTCAAGACCGGTAACGAACTCGGCCTCGGCGCAATGCGCGTCACCGCGATCAATCCTCTGTCGCTCACCGTTTCCTTTGACGAAGTTACCGGCACTAATGACACCCTCAAATACACAATCACCGTCGTTCGCGAAACATTCCCAGTGGCCAATCGAAAAAGCACCCGTCAGGTAGAGCCCAAGGCTGACAATTCTTTGTTGGCAATTAAGAAAGTGGACGGCCCAGCGAATGCTCCCACCTCGATTACCTTGGAACTCAAGGGTGATCGAGACCCCATTGTGATTTCCAGAGCTAAGCCCTACACCCGTGTCATTGGATATTCTGCGGATCTCCGGTATGATCCCGAGAACCTAGTGCGTAAAGGTGTCCGAGTCCGAGATCAATTGATTTTAGGCGGTGCTTCCGGTGAGGTTTACAATATCATTGCCATCGAGCAAAGTGAGGTTATATTTTCCGCCAAATCGAATCAGAAGCAGACGCCCATCAAGTTGAGTGCCGCAATCAAATAAGAGTGACTGTCGAATAATTGAAGCCATGATCAAAGTCGTTACAACCTCCCTGCTGCTGTTCGCGCTGTGCAGCAGTTACCAGCCTGTCCAGGCCCAACCGGCACCGACACCCAGTCAGGCCGCCAGCAATGAGGCGGTTCGTCGCCAGGCGCAGATTATCCAGTTACGCCAGAACTTAGCTGAGGCAAAAAAGATCAAAGCGAAGGGAGATGCCACTGCCACTGCCAAGAAATACGAGGATGCTGTCACTCTTTCTCAAGGCATCGCCGCCAATATTGAGGTCGAGCGAGCCGAGGCACAGGCCGGCCACGCCGCAGCTAGGCTTGAACTGGCTCGCGCCGCTCAGAAACAGAATAATTTGATCGAGGCAGACGCTCAAGTCACTCGCCTGCTTCGTGGCGAACCCAAAAATGCAGAAGGTCTCGCATTCAAAGCAGAGAACGATCTTCGAACTGCAAATCTAAGGGGCAAAGTCCCAAGT
>WBXJ01000273.1 GCA_008933045.1 Verrucomicrobiota bacterium | reverse complement strand
ATTCTCTGAACTTGAAAAACACGCCCTGAAGCTAGGTGAAGTCACGAATTTGGAGAGCGGACGACAAGAGTACTTAGAAGCGATTTTCAACGAGTTTATCTAAGTCCGTTTCTGTGCGCGGGTTTTCGCATCCTTGTACGCACGAATATATTCGCCAGCGGTTTGGTTCCAGGAAAAATCTGCAACCATTCCGTTCTGGCGATAGCGTAAGAGCAGCGGAGTATCGGCGTGGATGCGGAGTGCCTTACGCATCGCTTGAATCAGTGCCAGTGCTGAATACTCGTGAAACTTGAGACCGTTTGCGCGGAGGTCATCTTCGGTGTCGTCGATAATCGTGTCATCAAGCCCCCCTGTGGCTCTCACGATGGGGATGGTGCCATATCTGAGGCTGTACATTTGGTTGAGCCCACAGGGTTCAAATCTCGAAGGCATCAGGAAAAAATCAGCACCAGCCTCGATTCGATGCGCGAGGGCGTGATTGTAACCGATACGAACCGCAACTTTCTCCGGATAGCGAGTCGCTAGTGCTTGAAAAGCCGCTTCAAACTCGGGTTGACCGTTGCCGAGAAGCGCAAATTGAATGTCGGCTGCGAGCAATGCGTCGAGTGCTTCAAGGCAAATATCAACGCCCTTTTGTTCAGCCAATCGACTGACGTTGCCAAAAAGTGGACTCTCGGAACGAACGGGAAGACCCAACTCTTGTTGCACGAAAGCCTTATTGATCGCTTTGCCTCTCAGGTCGTTGACGGTATAGGGAGCAGGTAATGCACTGTTATGGGTGGTGTTCCATTCCGCATAATCCACACCGTTGAGGATGCCGAGAAGCTCATTCCTCCGAATGCGGAGGAGGGGATCTAGGCCACAACCGAATTCCTCCGTAGTAATCTCCTTTGCGTAGCTAGGGCTAACGGTGGTGAGGAGATCAGCAAAGACAATCCCAGATTTTAGACAGTTCATCTGACCATAGAACTCAACCTCCTCAAACCGGAAGTGATCATCAGGCAAATTGGTCAGCGAATACGAACTAGCGGGGAAAACCCCCTGATAGGCAAGGTTATGAATGGTGAACAAAGTGGCTGGAGCCTGCTTCCAATTACCTTGCTGAGCAGCGTGACGAACCAAGAGTGGAACAAGCCCTACTTGCCAATCGTGGACATGGATTATTTCCGGATGCCACGGCAGATTCTGAGCGAGGAACGCAACGGACTTTGAGAAAAAAAAGAACCGTTCGTCATTATCAGGATAATCGCTGCCCTGCTCTGTGTAGTAGTTGGAGCGGTTAAAATAGTGGTTGTTTTCGATGAAGTAAAGGTGCTGGCCAGCGGGCCCATGCAAGTACCAAACCTTCCCATCAACTAGTTTACTACCCATCTGCAAGCTCAGATCGTAACGCAACGGTTGGATGTCTGGGAATCGCTCTCGAATTCCAGCGTAGAGAGGGGAAATAATACCAACCTCATGGTTCAAGTTTGCCAGTGTTTTGCCGAGGGCACCCACCATGTCGGCCAAACCACCGCTCTTTGAGTAGGGGTGAACTTCGCTGCTAGCTAAAAGGATTTTCATCGAACACCCGCCGATCAAGCTTGGATGCGATCCGTCCGCAAGTAGTGTCGCAAGGGTTCAGGAATCAGCACGCTGCCATCCGGTTGTTGGTGAGTCTCGATGAGCGCGACGAAAAGCCGAGCCAATGCAGTCCCACTGCCGTTGAGGATATGCGGCAATTTATTTTCTCCGCCCTCGGTTTTGTAGCGAAGGCTCATACGGCGTGCTTGGAAATCTTCGCAGTTCGAGCAACTGGAAACTTCTAAAAATTGACCTTGTCCCGGAGCCCAGACTTCAATGTCGTAGGTTTTCGCACTCGTAAAACCCATGTCACCAGAGCACAGGCTGATCACGCGATAATGCAAACCAAGAAGTTGCAGCACACGTTCGGCATGCCCCACTAGTTTTTCGAGCTCGGCGTAACCATCTTCAGGTTTAACAATCTTGATCAACTCCACTTTATCGAACTGATGGATGCGAATCATGCCACGCGTGCCTAAACCCGCCGCCCCAGCTTCGGCGCGAAAACACGGACTGTAAGCGACGTAGGAGATTGGGAGTTGGTTCTCCTTAAGAATTTCCTCGCGATGGATATTGGCGACGGGAGCTTCTGCTGTTGGTACGAGGTAGAGGGCGCCTAATGTGGAACCATCCTGGCCCTCTTGAACCGCGTAGGCTTGATCGGCAAACTTTGGAAATTGGCCAACGCCTTCCATGCAATGACGTCCCACAATATAGGGAGGAGCCACTTCCGTATAACCATGCTCATGGATGTGCAGATCGAGAAGAAACTGAATCAGTGCACGTTCCAACCGCGCACCCCAATGGGTATAAAGCAGAAAACCGCTTCCGGACAGTTTAACACCACGAGCAAAATCAACGAGCTTCAGTCGTTCACAGATTTCGATATGAGTTGCTGGTGTGGAACTAAAGTGGGCTGGTTCTCCGAAAAGCCGGATCAGCGGGTTATCCTCAGCCGTGTGGCCAAGAGCAACACTCGCATGCGGAAGGTTTGGGAGGCGCACCATCAACTCGTGAAGTGCCTTTTCAGTTTCAACGACGGCCTTATCGAGTTCAACAATCTTGTCACCAATCTCTCGAGTTTCAGTTTTTTTTGCCTCGGCTTCCTCAAGTCTTTTCTGCCCCATTAAAGTGCCAATTTCCTTGGAAACTCGGTTACGTGAAGCCTTGAGTTGCTCAACCTCGTGGAGAAGGCTTCTCCGCTGTTCATCGAGCGAAAGGATTTCATCAATCTTTACCTCATCGCCGCCGTGGCGTGTGGCTAAACGTTCGCGAACATGTTTCGCGTTTTCTCGGATCAACTTAATATCGAGCATCGGTCGAGTATAGAAACAGAAGCGTATGGAGCAAGAATCGAGTAGCAACATTTGAAGCCTCCGTTGGCTTCGACTTCAATGTATTCGAGTGATGAAATTCGACGCGCAAACGATCAATGGCTAGATCTACTTTTTCGATCGCCACCGGTGGGCAACCATTCGCGGAATAATCTTAGTTTTTTTAAACACGCGAAACAAATCTTAACTGACGGCGGTGCGGAACAATTATCGAGTCTGCAATGGTTCGATCCACCGCTGGATGGAGGAGGATATCAGGCGTTTCAAATGGGCCT
>WBXJ01000272.1 GCA_008933045.1 Verrucomicrobiota bacterium | reverse complement strand
TTGGAGCAGTTATGGGCCTGCATCGCGGCGACGCCAGAGTTTGGAGCTAACGTGCAAGATGAAGTGGTGGCGGAATTTTGGACACGGCTGACGGGTCAGGGTATGCCTGCTGCGTTGGCTCCTGCACAGGTCGCCTTGTATGATGTGCCAGCCGCACGGGGATTTTTGGCGGCGGGGCTTTTGGTTGGACCGGAATATTTTCGGCAGCGTGTATCAGGATTCTACCAACAGCATCTCAAAAGGATGGCCTCCGCATTGGAGCTGGATAAAGCTGGTGCGACTCAGGTGAACGAGGCGAGTCTTTTGGAGTTTGAATCCAATCTGCTGGGATCCGTAGAGTATTACGGAGGGGTAGGTTCAACGCCCACGGCGTGGGTGAACTCGGTTTACATCGTGCTGTTAGGCAGGGAACCAACGGAAACGGAACGCAAGGCGTGGGTTCCTCAACTGACGGCTGGCCTTTTAAGGAGCAACGCTGCACGACAGTTGATCGAGAGTTCGGAGCATCGTCGTTGGGAGATTCAAGCAGTGTACAGGGAACTGCTGCTTCGAGAGGGCGCACCGGAGGAGGTTTCATCTGGCATTATGGCTGGGCCTGCATCGACTCGTGCGCGAACGATCGCGTCCCCAGAGTATTTCAGCCGTTTGTGCGGCGATTATGCGGTCACCATTCAGTGGGGTGATGGCGGGGAAAGCTCGTTGGTGGTGCCGGTTGCAGGGAACACACATCCGTTCTCTGCGGCGCACCTTTATGAGAATGACGGAACCTACGCGCTGACGATCAATCTCACCGCAGGGGGTTCGCGCTGCATTGCGACAAATCTGGTGACCGTCACCAATAGGGCTCCCGTATTGTCAACCCGATCGGTGGCCTTCGACGGGGTGCGGTTGGTTGCGGAGTTGCAGGTGGCGGATACAGGATCCAATACATGGACCCGCGTGGTGGATTTTGGTGATGGCGCAGAAGTGCAAACCTCAGCCACCTTCGCGCAACCGCAATTTCAACTGGCACATTTCTACAACGTGCCCGGGCCATTCAAGATTTCCGTCACGGTGACGGACGATCAAGGGGCGACCCATTTGTTGGAACTGAGTTTACCCAATATCCCGCCCGATCCGAAGCTCGTGCCGATCGTGGGTTCGTATTTTTCTACCGATCTCGAAGGGTGGTTGACCTTTCCCCGCCCAGGGAGCACGCAAAATGGGCCGCGATGGATCAAGACAGGGGGGAATCCTGACGGTTGGCTTGGCGTTTCTGCGGGGTTGGCCAATGAGCCGTGGTTTTGGGATGCGCCCGCAACGTATCTCGGGAACAAGAGCGAATTGAATCATGGTTTGATCGAATTTGATCTTAAACAGAATTCCGTGGCCCCTAGAACTCATGGGGCCGACCTGCTCTTAATCGGGGGCGATCAGACGCTAGTTTACATGCTGAACACGGCGCCGGGGATCGAGTGGAGCCATTACCAAGTGCTGGTTGCGACCAACGCCGGTTGGAGTGTTGAGACGACACAAAAGGCGGTAACTTCGGCAGATTTAGAGGGAGTATTAGCCAATCTCAAAGCGTTCCGAATCCGTGGAAAGTTTGTCAACGAGTTGGTTGAGACTGGGTTGGATAACGTGCGCCTGCGAGGGACGGATCCGGGGAGCGTGCCTAGATTGCAGATGAGGCGACTGTTGACCAATGGCGTGCTGGGGGATCGGTATGAGGTCGTGTGGTCGAGCACAAATCGGGGATACCAACTCCAAATGACGACGAACTTGCAGTCGGGTGCATGGCAACCCGTTTCGGGTGCGGTGACGGTTATCGACGGAAAATCGCAGATGATCTTGTCGTTGACGAATCGGGTGCCTCAATTCTTTCGTATGGCCAAGTGATGTAGGTGGTGCGCGAGAGAGGACTTGAACCTCCACCCCTTACGGGACCAGATCCTAAGTCTGGCGTGTCTGCCATTTCACCACTCGCGCATTGACGAACCTCCTCATCGTAATGGGCGACGAGCGACAATTGCAACTCCAACCGCTCGATCAAACCGGAGAATGCCGCTTGCACACAATCGCCGATCCCGCCATTCTCGAACGGAATTAACCACGCCTTGAAAAGGATTTAAACTGATCCGAATTCGATGAAACTTCTGGTTAAAAGACTCGTTATAGCAATTGCCCCGATTATTGACTTGCTGTCGATCGTCCCTGTTTGGCTCAGCTGCCAGGCACTGAAATTGGTGCGTCTAATTGGAGTAGACCGGTTGCCCAAATGTTTAAGTGTCTTTCGAACAACGGGGATTTTCCCGCTACGGGACCATTTCTATGAGCCTCTATTCAATATTCACCGACTCAAAAAATCCTTAAGAGCCGAGCGGAATTTGCCTGGGATTGATTGGAACGTCGAGGAACAGCTTCAGCTACTCGCGAACTTCAGTTTCAACCAAGAGCTATTGGAAATCCCCCTCAAAGGGCAATCGAATCTGGAATTTACCTTCGATCCCACAATAAATGGGGCATATGGTTCCGGTGACGCCGAATACCTTTACAACATCATTCGATTTTATAAACCGAGGCGAGTGCTGGAAATTGGAAGTGGAAATTCAACCTTGCTGGCCGCAAAGGCAATCAAAGTAAACCATCAACTCGACTCGAACTATACCTGTGAGCACATTTGCATCGAGCCATTCGGGGCACCTTGGTTGGAGAAAACTGGGGCCACGATTATCCGAAAACTGGTTGAGGATATTGATTTGCAGATCTTTTCTACACTTGAAAAGAATGATATTCTCTTCATCGATTCATCGCACATTATTCGACCGCAAGGGGATGTATTGTTTGAGTATTTGGAGGTTTTACCAACGCTTAAATCCGGGGTTCTGGTTCATATCCATGACATCTTTAGTCCACGGGACTATCTTGATGAGTGGCTCATCAAGTCTGCCTGCTTTTGGAATGAACAGTATTTGGTTGAAGCATTCATGACATTCAATCGTGAATACAAAATCATTGGGGCTCTGAATTATCTGCGTCATAATTTCCCGGATCAACTGACTGCAAAATGTCCCATCCTGAAGACGCAGCTAGAACGGCGAGAGCCGGGGTCGTTTTGGATTCAAAAGATTTAACCACAATCGAAATTACGGGCATATCCCGAGACCCATTTCCAACAGCCCAAAATTTACCC
>WBXJ01000271.1 GCA_008933045.1 Verrucomicrobiota bacterium | reverse complement strand
GGAGATGGTTTTGCTGACGTTTTTTGGCTAGGAGCTTTCTTTTCCGGAATGGTTGCGTACTATTGGGAGATGGATCATTCATCTGGATTTCTGCAGATCGTTAACGAGGCCCGCCCGCGGGTGTCTGAGATCGGGCTTGAGCAGGCCCGCGCTCTGTTGGCGTCTAATCCGAACGCGGTTTTAGTGGATGTGCGGGAGGATGCAGAGTGGGATGCGCAACATGCGGTTGGGTCTCTGCATCTCGGGAAGGGTGTGTTGGAGCGTGATATTGAAAGGCTGATCCCGGATCACGGGACGGAAGTTGTCATGTATTGTGGGGGAGGGTTTCGTTCGGTGTTGGCGGCCGACGTGGCGCAGAGGATGGGGTATAAGAATGTGACGTCGTTGATCGGTGGCTTTAAGGCTCTGACGCAGGCGGGATGGCCGTTGGAAGCCGGACATTCATGAGTGCTGCTTTTTCCCATCTCAAGGGTCTGGATTATTCCGTGGTGCAGCAGTGTATGCACTGCGGGCTATGTCTGCCCACCTGCCCGACGTATGATGTCACGAAGTTGGAGCGCAACAGTCCACGAGGTCGTATTGCGTTGATGCGGGCCGTGGCGGATGGTCGGCTCGAACCGTCGAAGTCGTTTGCGGATGAGATGTATTTTTGCTTGGGTTGCCTTGCTTGCATGACGGCTTGTCCGGCGGGGGTTAATTATGCGGAGCTTTTTGAACACGCCCGCGCTGAGGCGGAGCAATCGAAGGTGAATCAGGCTCCGATGCGCTCGGTGATTCGAGGGTTCACGCTCAATTGGCTTTTCATGGAGCATCGGCGGCTTCAACTCCTTGGCTTAATTCTGCGTTTGTATCAACAAACTGGACTGCAATCGCTTGTGCGAGGCAGCGGGGTGCTGAGGTTGTTGCCGGAACGGTTGCGGGGGTTGGAGGCGATGACTCCGACGGTGCAACCTAATTTTTCTTCGGATCTTATCGCACCTGTGACCCAGCCGCGCACGGGGCGAAAATACCGCGTCGCCTTGCTGACGGGGTGTGCGCAGGATCTAATTTTTAGTGATGTGAACAGGGACACGGCCGAGGTTCTGGCTCGCAATGGGTGCGAGGTGATCACGCCTCCTGAGCAGTCTTGCTGTGGCTCGTTGCACGCGCACAATGGGGAGTGGGGGCTGGCGCAAGGTCTGGCTCGCCGGAGTATTGATCAATTCCCGCCTGAACAATTTGACGCGATCATCACGAACGCTGCGGGTTGTGGTTCACATCTGAAGCATTACGCCAGCCTGCTCAAGGACGATGTGCGATATCATGCGCGTGCCGAGTTGTGGGATAAAAAGGTCAAAGATATCCACGAGTGGATGGCGCAAATTGGCATCACACCGCCCGAGAGCCGCACGCTGGAGCCTCAGACGGTGACGTATCATGAGGCGTGCCATCTGTGCCACGGGCAAAAGATTTCTGCTCAGCCACGAATGTTGCTCAAGGCGATTCCAAATCTTAAATTGGTGGAGCTGAGTGAGAGCACTTGGTGTTGTGGTAGTGCGGGAATTTACAACATTATCCAACCCGAAATGGCGGGAGATTTGCTTGATCGAAAGTTGAAACACATTTCGACGACGAATGCTCCGATCGTCGCCACGGGAAATCCAGGCTGCTTACTCCAGATTATGAATGGTGCCAAGCAACAGAAAATGGACCTCCGCGTCGTTCACCCAATCACGTTGTTGGCGGAGGCGTATCGAGAAAGCGACCAGAACTGTTGACAGCGCTGTTTTTAACGAGAACCTAGGTTTTATGCGTTCACTTGCTGAAATTCACGCCGCTCTTCTTGACCCCGGATTGATTGCTGTCGTTCGCACCAAACGCCGTGACCAAGTCATCCCGCTGACTCGGGCATTGCTGAGCGGCGGCATCCGTGCGATTGAGATCACGATGACCACACCTGAGGCCATCGCCTCGATCCGGGAGGCTTGCCAGTTATTTGGTAACGAAGCTCTGATTGGGGTGGGTACGGTCCTTGATGCTGCCACAGCGCACGCGGCGATGGATGCGGGGGCAGAGTTTGTCGTCAGCCCGATCACCAAGCCTGAAATCGCACAAGCCGCTCGCGCACGACAACGGCCTGTGCTGCTCGGGGCACTCACGCCGACCGAAGCTCAGACCGCGTATGAAGCCGGTGCAGATTACATCAAACTCTTCCCAGCCGAAGGTCTGCGGCCCTCCTATATCAAAGCACTCCTTGCTCCACTGCCTCACCTCAAAATCATTCCCACGGGCGGGGTGGACCTTGCAAACATCATGACTTTTTTTGAGGTAGGCTGCTCCGCTGTGGGGCTTGGATCCTCCTTGATCACATCCGCGATCCTCGCCACCGACGACTGGGCCGCGCTCAAGGAACGGGCACAAGAGATGGTGCGTGCTCGGGGATTACGATGACTTTCCGTTCGCAAATCAAAGAATCGATGGCATATTGGATGAGTCGTTCATCCCCTTCTATATGAAATACCGCTGCCTGACCCGTTGGTTACTCCTCGTGTGTGTGGGTGTCGTGTCGGCCCTCTGCACCCTTGCCGAGAAACTTCCTAGTGCCCGTGAAGTGTTGGATCGATCCATTAAGGAAATGGGCGGACGCGAGGCATTCCTCAAGCTTTCTTCGCAGGTTGCCAAAGGCCGATTCGAGATGCCCGCACAAGGGTTGACTGGGACAATCGAATTGAGCGCGGCGAAACCCTCAAAACTGCTGCTCTCGATCGAACTCGGTGCTCTGGGAAAAATCTTGAGCGGCTACGACGGTGAGTCGGCGTGGATAATCAATCCGGGGATGGGCCCCATGCTTATGGAAGGCAAGATGCGTGAGCAAATGGTGGCACAGGCAGACTTCTTTGCGACATTGCATGACTCCGCGCTGTTCTCCTCGATGACGACGTTGGGAAAAACGAATTTTGATGGCCAAGATTGTTTTGAAGTGAAGTTGGTGCGAAAAAATGGCGATGAACTGCGCGAGTTTTACACCGTGAAAACAGGGTTAGCACGCGGGGTTATCGCGAAGGTAGAATCACCATTGGGCACGCTCCAAACGACGACGTTCGTGACGGATTACAAGAAATTTGGGGAGATACTATTCGCAACCCGAGTGTCTCAAAAGATGTCCGGTATGGAACAAGTGATGACCTTTCAAACCGT
>WBXJ01000270.1 GCA_008933045.1 Verrucomicrobiota bacterium | reverse complement strand
CCCTTCCAACCCCCGCGCGAGCAGCCTCCCGGCCTCCCCTTCATCGTGCGCCCGCAGCCCCGCGCCGGAGTAGGAGGCCCGCCGACTCCCGGCCACCGCACTCGCCGCCCAGTCCATGAGCCGGTCCCCAAAGCTCTCGCTCCCCAGATACCAGCCCCGCCGCAGCTCGCGCCATTTCCCCACCTCCGCCGCCGTGGCCTCCCGCTCCAGCACGTCGCGCGTCCGCGCCGCCAGCCACCCGCGGTAGCGCCGGCGCGACCCGGTTCCCTCATCCGGCAGCTCCAGCGCTCCAAACACCCGCTCCCGTCGCAGCCAGTCGGGCAGCCCCGCTTTGCCCACAAACAGCGGATAGCTGCTCCAACGGTATTCGAGCAACTCCGGCTGCCTCCGATCCAGCAGCCCGGCACGCGCCGGATTGAGGTGAATATACTCGCTCGCCGCGCAAAAGTAGCCCGCCGCCTCGGCCTGCACCGGAATCGCCTTGTAGCGGCCCTGAAAGAGATGCCCGCTCAGCCGGTGGCGCGCGTTGAACCGCTGCGTATAGGTGCCTTGGAACCACTTCATCCCAGCCACCAAATTGGGCTCCGGCGTCTCCAGCAGCAGGTGATAGTGGTTGCTCATCAGCACGTAGCTGTGGACCCGCAGCCCGCTCCGCGCGCACATCTGCCCCAGCGTGCTCAGAAACATTTCCCGATCTCCGTCATCGGCGAAGATCGCCTCCCGCCGGTCCCCGCGGCACATCACGTGAGAGACGGCTCCTGCATACTGGATTCGCACCGACCTTGGCATGCCCGCACCTCAGTGTTCCCGCCCACGGCGGTCAAGTCGCTTTTGCACATATGCACGGACTGACCCTTTTCCCTCTGATCGTCCCCGGTGCGGCGAGCGTGAAAGTAAATTCCTAGCAGAAACTTAACACTCCAGTCATGGTCTTCATCCGCCGCAAAACTTTCAACTTCCTCATTAGCTAGATCTTTGGAAATTAAGTTGCAGAGAAAACACATGCTGACTGAATCACGATCCAACATATTCTTACCATGAGCGAGTCCACTTTCCAGAAATTGAAAAAACAACCCACGGTCACTAAGATCGATACTGAAGTCTATAAACGGCTCTGCGAGGTCGTTGAGGCCGGAACCTTTCAAAGCATTAGTTTTAGCCCTTGGCACAAGGGATGCGACACCGAGTTGGATGCGACCTGTCAATGGCCTGAACTAGAAGGTGAATTAGAAAACTGGTATTACGATAACATGGGCGATATGGAGCCGCACACATACGCAATGATTATTCCCATTTATTGTAGGGAAACTCTAAGCTTCAAATTTGTTGGTGATTATGATCGAGGCAGAGATCAAGAGGCGGACATATGCTGGGACGAAGGTGAATTTCAGGATTTCGTCCATAGTCTTTTGCCATCAGCTTTGAGAAAGAAGACAGATCCAGAAAATCTATGGGTTTCGCTTAATTTGGAATATGAATCTCCTCAGCAAAGCTCAATCAGTGATTTCTCTATTTCCCTGAAGGGTGAGGATGAAGATAAATTCACTACCTCAATAACTCCAAAAAAACAAAACGTGATCCGCGACTATGTCATTGCATGGTGCTTTAAAAATCACGGTCCGGAGGATAGTTTCGAAATAATAATTGAAAGTAACGCGATCTCCAGTGTCGTTACTTCATGTGTCTCTGAGGAGTTTTTATTGATACCAAAAAAAGCCGAGGAAGCAGATTCATGATCACTCTCGAGCAGATGGATCTTGATGCGTTGTCGGCATTTCATAAAAATCTGTCTCCGCATCCCGCGGTAAAGCGTGCTTTCCCGATGATTTTTAATCCCGTGTTTCAACGTTCCATTTTAGGCATTAGTCAAATCGTTGAAGAAGCCACGCAGAAAGGACTCATTTTGAATCTGCGGCCTTTTGGTGAATTTCGGCGATTTGGATTGGTTGAAAGCGCGCTCTTGGTTTACCCGGAGTTTCAGCGCCGAGGGATTGGCAAATCGGCGGTTTCTCTATTGTGTGCCGATAGGAATCCTAGGTTCTTTGTTTCTGCGACTTCCAATAAGGCGAGCTCGGCGTTTTTCAGTAGGCAATCCGAGTTGATTCTCGCTCATGAAAGTGAGCGCTATAGGGTCTACCAAAATTCCTTACCCGATAACGAGCGTCCGAAAGATGAAAAAGAAACCAACAAAACCTAAAATCTACGTCGAGCTAACAGCAGCTTGGGGTAACGACGACGCGGATAGCACAATCAAGGTTAGTCGACGTCTTTGGAAAAAAATTCAAGATGGTGCCGAGTATGTCGCCTCTGCGTGGTCGTGGTATGAGGGTAGGAGGAGCTCCGTTTGCTGGCATTTTTCAGACGCGAAAGTTTCAATAAACGGAGATAACGGAATGGAATGCACAGTCGAACTTCCGGTCACGGAGCGGACTGACCCCTTTCCCCGCGCTGTGTTCCTTTGGGCTAAAGCCCAAGCTCCATTTTTCCAGGGCGGATGGGCGTTGGTCCCTGGGAATATCGTTCCGCGTTCACGCGGGCGGGCGCGGGTGTGGGGACCGCTTAAAGGCGGAACTCCGAACGGCCCGGACGTTGCGGGTCGTTGACGCTCCGAAGGGCGAAGCGTAGCCTCCGGCCATGACGACGATCCTTTCGGCCAACGGCCTGCTCGAAATTCCGGAAGTGTTTCGCCAGGCCGACGCGCTCAAGGCTGGTCAGCGCTGCGAAATCGAGCGCGTGGGCCAGGGGGGATATCGTGTGCGGGTGGGTGAGGCGGCTGCACCGGATGAGCCACGGGAGAGGCTGATCGATGTGTTGCGGAGCTGTCCGGTGAAGGATTTTTTCACGCCGATGGACCGGTCAGAGACGACCGATGATCTCAAGTCGATGCGCTTTGCATGAAGTATCTCGTTGATGCCAATGTGCTCAGCGAGCCGACGAAGGCGGTCAGTGTCCAGCGAGCGGTGCACTGGCTGAATGAGAATGAGGCCGAGTTGGTGGTGAGTCCCGTGGTGTCATGGGAGAGATCTGGCGTGGTGTGGAGGCGATGCCCGAGGGCAGGAAGAAGCAGGAGCTGGTCGCGTGGTTCGGGAGGCTGGGTGCGCGCATGCCTTCGCTGGATTGGACCACGGAGATCGCCTTGGTTTGGGCGGAGATGGTGAATCAAATCAGGCGGTCTGGTTGCACGGTGGGAATCATGG
>WBXJ01000269.1 GCA_008933045.1 Verrucomicrobiota bacterium | reverse complement strand
CATGCACGATCTCGCGGACAGCCGGGTCGCCGATCTCGGGCGTCACGCACCCCATCTCGGGAAACGGCGCAAGGGACAGCGCCTGATTGATGAGGGCATAGCCGAATTGCTTGGCGCGTTCGGGACTGTCGAAGGCGATGAAGCGGACAATCTCCTCCAGATCGCCGATGGCCGTTGGCGTGATGACTACCGGGACGCCCACGAGTCCACGAGTTGTTTTGCTTTCTCAGGCGACACACCCTCGCCGCGCGCAGCTTCCTCCCGCGCCTTGCGAATCCCGGCGATCAGTTCGATCTCGCGGGCGATGTCGTGCAAGGACGTGTCCTCGGGAAGCTTCTGGATCAGATCGATCACGATTTCACGGTTGCTCATGGCGGGAAAGTAGCCACTCAAAACCAAACCTCAAGCATTCCAACGGACGTTCGGAAGCGCCTGCGCGAATAATCTGCCCTGCTTCCACTGTTCGCGAAGCGGAGGAACTCGTTGGGGAATTGATGTTGCCTGTGTTCGGCGGTGCTCGGTAGGATAGCGGGGCGATGGACGATATTTTCACATGCTATCGAATCCTCGATCTTGAGGCGGGAGCCTCGCTCGAAGAAGTGAAGCGTTCGTACCGGGAACTGGTGAAGGTGTGGCATCCGGATCGGTTTCGCGGCGATCCGAAGTTGCAGGCGAAGGCCGAGGAAAAACTAAAACGGATCAACCTCGCCTACGAACGGCTGTCTAAAGAAGCTGCCACCGGAGCCGCGCACGGTACAGCGTCCCAGCCGCAGCCGAAGCCCTATCCTCCGCGCACCGGCCCAAAACCTCGCGCTACGCAAGCTCAGTCCCCAAACAACCCACAACCTCAGCCCACTGGAGTCAAACCAGCAGCCACGGCGACCGACAAACGCACGAGTTATCTTCATGGCGTTCACCGGTATTGGGTTTCTGCAGGGGTTATTGTCTTCTTGATTTTCATGCTGGTGATGTTGCGGAAGCCGCATGGCCTGAGTCCTCAGACCAGAATCATATCAGAAGCACCCCCGGCTTCGTTTAGCCGTTTTCCCACCGAGCCAGAATTCGTCGTGCGAATATGTGCGAAGGCGGAGCAAGGAGATGCACAAGCGGAAAACAAAGTCGGCGGTTTCTACGCAAACGGCCAATTTGTGCGAAAAAATGATACTGAGGCGGTGAAGTGGTATCGCAAAGCCGCCGAACAAGGATATGCCGAAGCACAATACAATCTCGGAGTTATGTATGCAGACGGGCGAGGTGTGGCGAAGTCAGAGGATGAAGCAGTAAAATGGTATCGCAAGGCAGCTGAGAATGGAGATATTGACGCACAATCGAATCTTGGCCGCAGATATGAAGAAGGTCGGGGTGTTCCAAAGGATTCAGCCGAGTCATTAAAATGGTATCGCAAAGCCACGGCCCAAAGGGATGCGGCAACACAATCTAAGCAGGATACGACAATCGGTCAGAGTGTGCTGAAGGATGAGGATGATGCGGTGAAACGGACTCGCGTTGCGGCCGTACAAGGAAATGCTGAAGCGCAATACAAACTAGCTCTCATGCTTGAGGACGGAAAAGGCATTCCGAAGGACGAAGTTGAGGCGCTGAAGTGGTATCGCAAAGCTGCCGAGCAAGGATATGCGCCTGCACAAAACATACTCGGTGTCACTTATACCACAGGTCACGGCGTGCCAAATGACGATGTTGAAGCGGTAAAGTGGTATCGGAAAGCCGCCGAGCAGGGGAATGCGTCAGCGCAAACAAATCTGGGCGGTAGCTATTCCACAGGTCGAGGCGTGCCAAAGGACGATACTGAAGGGGTAAAGTGGTATCGGAAAGCTGCCGAGCAGGGAGATGCGACCGCGCAAAACCGACTTGGCGTGATGTATGCCGGCGGTCAAGGCGTAGCAAAAGACGATTCCGAGTCGTTGAAATGGTATCGCAAAGCCGCCGAGCATGGGAATGCTTCGGCACAAACCAACATCGGCAACAGATATGCCAACGGACGAGGCGTGCCGAAGGACGAAGATGAGGCGGTAAAGTGGTATCGGAAGGCCGCTGAACAAGGGAATGCATCGGCGCAAGCGAAACTCAAAGCGCTGACTGACGTTGCTAGGCTTCGCCATTTGCCGACGGATGATCGACTGACGAGTGGTTCGTTGCTGGTGGATAGGCTACAAAATTACTCCGGCAAGGGAAAGCTGACGCTTGATAACGGGTTGGCAGAAGATGCCTATGTAAAGCTTGTTTGGAACGGCAAATTGGTGGCTGCATTCTACGTGCGGAGCCATGAAAAATTCACTTACTCAACGATTCCCGACGGCACGTTCTCGGTGCTGTATTGCACGGGCTACGGCTGGGATGGGACTGCGCGTAATTTCACGCGAGGCAGGCACGCGCGCCGTTACGACGAGCCAATCGGATATGCGACGCGGCAGGAGAGAGACAGCACTGGTATCACTACATACACGGATACGGTGACGCTGACGTTGCACAAGGTCATCGGTGGAAATGCCAAGGCTTCAGATACCTCGATTGAAGACTTTGATCGGTACTGAAGGCTCAAGGTCTTGGCGACGTTGGCTCAATGCCCGCGAAAAACTACCATCGAATAGGCACCGTGAAATCAATGCTGAACGGTCCCGTGTCGGTAACGCCTGCTGGCGGGGAAACCACCATATCCCCTGCGGTAATTCGGGCGGCAACGACGCGGTTCTCTTTGGACGCTCCGTCAATCTCCAGACTTAGTTGGAAGCGAATTCCATTGGGCTTCGAGCCAGCAGCGAGAATTGTCTGAGTCGCAAATGTCATCAGTTGAGCAATGTCCATCGGGCGACTTAGAGCGAAAGCATCCGCGTGGTGCAAGGGAATGTTTTCCGTCACGAGTTCGGCTCGTTCTCCTCACCGCACCAGCGCCGCGCGCAGAGTCTCCACGTAGGAGGCGAAAGCTTGCAAGATCCGCTACGCCAGCAGCGCCTTCACGACTTTCCCATGCACATCCGTGAGTCGGAACTCGCGGCCCTGATATTTGAACGTGAGCCGCTCGTGATCCAGCCCGAGCACGTGCAGCCCGGTCGCGTTGAGGTCATGCACATGCACCGGATCGGCGGCGACATTGAAGCCAAACTCATCCGTGCGCCCGTGGCTCGTGCCGCCTTTCACTCCGCCGCCCGCGAGCCACACGGTGAACGCGTCCTTGTGATG
>WBXJ01000268.1 GCA_008933045.1 Verrucomicrobiota bacterium | reverse complement strand
TGACAAGGCAGGCTTGCCCCTTTCTCTCTAGATTTCGATTGATCCCTCGAATGTGAAGTCAGCAGGACCCGAAAGACTGACGTTAGAGAAATTGCCGTCCTTTTCCTCGAATCGAACTTCCAGCAGGTCGCCTCCTTGAACCTGCACTTGGACGGGTGACGTCAATTGATGCAACCGTGAAGCGATTAGTGCTGAGGCAGTGACGCCAGTGCCACAGGCTAATGTTTCGCCTTCGACTCCGCGTTCGTACGTGCGTACACGGATGCTGTTGCCGCCTCGAAGTTGGACAAAATTTACATTGGTGCCGCGTGGGGCGAAATGTGTGTGATAACGAATTTCTGCTCCCAGTAGTTGAACCATCGCTGCGTCCGCATCAGCGACAAACATTACGGCGTGGGGCACACCTGTGTTCAACGAATGGATGGTGTGAACTTCTTGGCTGAGCAGAATCTGACTGTGGAGTTGGAGATCCTTAGGAGCGGTTAAATTGATGGAGACACGCTCCCCTTGGTAAGTTGCCTTGATGACTCCGGCCTCTGTCTCGAACGTAGTTGTTTCGGTTGATCCTGTGATTTTCTGAACGAATCTAGCGAAGCAACGAGCCCCGTTACCGCACATTTCCGCTGTGCTCCCATCACTGTTGTAAAACTGCCAAGCCCAATCAGCTTTGCCTGAAGTGCATGGGATGAGGAGCATCACCCCATCCGCGCCGATCCCACGCTGACGATGACAGAGTTGTATAATTTGGGCTTTCGAGAATTGGATGGTTCGAGTTCGATTGTCGATCAGGACAAAATCATTCCCAGCCCCGTTCATTTTCGTAAACAATAACGTCATACTTCTGAAGCTTAAACATTTAGTAGCTTGGGTCAATCGCGCCGCTGGTGTTCACACCAAACCACTGAAGAAACGTAAGGTGTCCTCGAGGTGTTTTTCCCAATAGGACCATTCATGTCCACCTGCGAACTCAACATACGTGTGGTGAACTCCCTTGCTGGTGAGCGCATCGTGGAGCACGCGATTGTGGTTCAATAATGGGTCGGATGTGCCGCAGTCGAAACGCAAGGGTGGAAGGTTGGATCCTGCCTGACAAATCGCGCTTAAACTACAGGCATTGGTTGGATCCGATTCTGATCCGCCTATTGTTTCCTCCATGAATTGGTTGAGTTGAGACAGGTGCGTCACGGAGGAGTGAGCGGAGATTCCGCTAAATTTACTAGAATACTTTGAACCAAGACGAAGCGCGCCAAAGCCTCCCATCGAAAGTCCCGCGATAAAAATTGGTGCACCCTCCGCTAACTGAGGTAGGGCTTGGTGTATTGCTAGTGGCACATCTTCCACAATCCACCGTTCAAAATCGATCCCATTCTCGTGGCGAATGTAACCGCTCCCATCTCCGCGTAAACCATCACTGGGCATGGCTAAGGCCATCGGAACGGCGGTATGTGCGGCGAGCATTCGTGCCGCTGTTCGGTGGGCACCGCCTTGTTTTGACCACGACCAATGGCTGCCGTAAACGCCGTGGAGTAAAATAACCAATGCCGAAGGTGGGATTCCATCGGGTGCCCAAACGCTGATATCGCCTCGTCCTTTCAGGGAAGGGCTTTTGACCGTGACCGTCCGTAGTCCTTCCGCTTCGAAGCGGGGATCAGAGATTTCAAAACTCTTAAACATAACGAGAGATTAATTGAAAAGTATAACACCTTTGGCGTTGCGCCCGGCCATCATATCGTCGATAGCCTGATTCAGTTGAGCTAATGAGTAAGTGCGCGTCACCAGCTCATCTAGCTTGATTTCTCCGCTTCGATAATGCTTAAACAATTTTGGGAAATCGCGTGCGGGTTGGCATCCTCCATAAAGTGGCGTGATATACTCTTTATTCCACATGAACCAAGGCATGGGAACGGTGACCCTGTCATTAATGCCGCTCACTTGTAGAGCCATTCCACCATCACGAATCAGTAGCAGGGGAACAAAAGCCAAGTCAGGGCGACTGCTTGCTTCGAAGGCATAATCTGCACCACGCCCGCCTGTTAGTTGACGAACTTTCTCTGCCACGTCCCGTAATTCTTTATCAGCGGCGTCTGGCAATAGAGTTGCGGTAGCTCCGAACCGTTGGGCACGTTCGAGCGCGGCTGGGTTGGTGTCGATGGCAATAATTGTTTTAGCACCTGCAACCTTTGCTGCTTGGATAATGTTGAGTCCCACTCCACCACACCCTAGCACCGCGACACTTTCCCCGGGTTGGGTCTTGGCGATATTGATGACGGAGCCGAACCCTGTCATCACCCCGCAACCACTGATAGCGGCGGCGGGAAATGAAATCTCTGCAGGGATGACCGTCACCGCTTCTTTGCGAACCAGCGTGAGTCCTGCGAGTGTCCCGATGTTGAACGAACGATCGATCGGGGTTCCGCGCCAAAGGGTTCCTCGAGCGTGGGCATGGCCTCTCGAAGGCGACATGACATGCGCCGGCTTGCTTGATTCACACAGCACCGTATCGCCGCGTTGACATTGAAAACATTCATTGCACGGAATACACCAGTTGAGAACTACTCGATCCCCCGCCTTGACGTGGGTGACTCCAGTTCCTGTCTCGCGCACGATTCCCGCACCCTCATGGCCCATCACCAAGGGGCGTTTCCAAGACAATGAGGCGTGGTCGGTATGGCAGATCCCTGATGCCTCCATTTTGACCAAAACTTCATCTAATTTTGGCGGAGCTACCTCGATGGTATCCAGTTGAAAACTGCCAAAACCATCGGCAATAGCGGCAATCGTTTGCATGGGGCAACTTAAGTCAGATGATATATTCGAGAGGGTTCGCCTTGCAGTTTCCCAGCGCGACGGATCGCGCACAGAGATCAGCCACGGTGACTTTTTCGAGTTGCCGGACGATCGCATCTCGAACCTCCTTCATGATGCTCCGAATAGCGCATTTATCCTCATTGGGGCAAGTGCACTTGTCATAAAATTTTTCGCTAACACAACTCACCGGAGCGAGGGGGCCCTCGATCAGGCGAATGATCATTGCTAACGTAATGTCCTCTGGTTTCAGCTTAAGCCGATACCCTCCTGTGATTCCGCGACGGCTTTCTAGGAAACCAGCATTTTTCATCTCGTGCAAAATTTGTTCGAGAAATTTCCGTGGGATATTTTGTTGCTCGGAAATGGAATGAATGCGGAGCACCTCACCCTTGGGGATCAGCCCGAGAACCACCAGAGA
>WBXJ01000267.1 GCA_008933045.1 Verrucomicrobiota bacterium | reverse complement strand
GGGTGATATCTGACCAAGCCTTTTGGAAGAAGCTGAGCCAACGCCGGTCCTTTTTTTTATTGGCGGGACCCTGCGTGATAGAAAGTGAAACACTCTGTCTACGCATCGCTGAATCGCTCAAAAAAGTCTGCGATCAACGTCAAATTCTCTACGTCTTTAAAGCGAGTTACGACAAAGCTAACCGTACTTCGGCCGGCTCATTTCGAGGCCCAGGTTTGGAGGAAGGTCTCGCGATTCTCGAAAAGGTTCGAAATAAAATCGGAGTGAAAATCGTCACGGATGTCCACACCGAGGAACAGGTGCGTGCCGCTGCTGAGGTTGCAGATGTGTTGCAGATTCCAGCCTTTCTTTGTCGCCAGACCGATCTTATCTTGGCTGCCGTCAAAACAGGAAAGGTTGTGAACATCAAAAAGGGACAATTCCTTTCGCCCTACGATATGGCACATGTGGTCCGAAAGGCGATCGATCAGGGTGGATCAAAAATTTTGCTTACCGAACGCGGAACCACGTTTGGCTACAACAATCTCGTTGTGGACATGCGTGCAATCCCCATCATGCAACAATTGGGTTTTCCGGTAGTGATGGACGCGACGCACTCTGTGCAACTCCCCGGAGGTGCCGGTAATAAATCTAGTGGCCAGAGCGAATTTGCCCCGGTGCTGGCTCGCGCCGCGATGGCAGCGGGCGCGGACGGACTGTTCATCGAAACACACCCTGATCCGGAGAATGCCTTGAGCGATGGCCCGAACATGATCCCACTGAAGAAAATGCCTCGGCTATTGGAGCAGTTGAAAAAAATTCACGAACTCTCACGATTTTGAGAGCTTCCGTGGACACTAATGAACCCTGAGGCGATTGGGAAAAACCGTGCATTATTATTTGGAATGATGAAGGTTGGTGTTTCAATGTTACGTCATAAAATTCAGCGAATCATTTGGCCGTGTCTGGCCGCTTTGGCTTGCGCGGTCAGCGGTCTGGGTCAAGTCGCTGTGCAGTTTAAGGATTTCTCCGCCTTAGGCTCAGATCGTGCGGGTAAACGTTCAGTGTTGAAAGGCAGTGACGCACGCCAAGCCGCGAATGGAATGCTTGAGATTCTGAATGCTCATGTCGATTTATTTAACGCTGACAACAGCCTCGATCTGACAATCGAAACGCCCCAATGTTTGTATCAAAACACGACCAAGGTAGCTTCTTCCAGTCGTGAGCTTTCTGTGAAAACAGGCGATGGCCGCCTGACGTTGCAAGGAGTCGGATTTTCTTGGCAACAGAACAATTCGAGCTTGGTTGTTTCCAACAGCGTTCGGGCTGTCCTGCAACGAGCGGCTTTTTCCAAGGAAATGTTAGGCCAAGGAAAAACAAGAACAACTTCGACAGCCTCGTCCCCGCTTCATGTCACTGCATCTCGCTTGGAATACGCAGGGGATACTGTGATCTTTCGTGGTCGAGTCCACGTTAATGATGAGATCAGTTCGTTAGATTGCGAAGTGCTTCGACTTCAGTTGGGGCAGGGTGAAACACGGCTCAAGAAAGTTGAAGCCGAGCAAAATGTAGTGATGCAGCAGGGTCAAACAAAGGCCGCAGGTGCTCGTGCCTCCTACGATTTGAGTGTGGGGCTTCTCCGTCTTGATGAGGGTGTTACTTGGCAGTTGGGTGCTCGTTCGGGAAAAAGTGCGTGGGTGCAAGTGAACCGCACGAACAACACAGTCCTCGCCGGAGGTTCTGTGCATATGGTTCTGCCTGCGGCGGGATTCATGCAAGGGGTTGCGACCAACGCGGCTACAAAGAAAACCAGTCTCGAAATTGATTCAGAGAATTTTGAATATCGAGAAAGTGGAGGCACATCTAAAAATACGACCGCACTTTTTACGGGCAGAGTCAAAGCGCGTGAGACTGAATCGAGCCTCACGAGCGAGCGGCTAACAATCGAATTTCAGGGCACGAACGAATTGCGCCGCGTCGTTGCTGAAGGAGGAACGGAACTGATTCGTGGTCGCGATCGCATCACCGGTGAAAAGGTGGTTTACGAAGTCGCCACCGAAGAGGTTACCGTGACAGGGCAGCCTGCTTGGAAGTTCGAAAACAAACAGGGTCGCAGTCAAATTGTGAAGTTCAACACTCG
Organism: Verrucomicrobiota bacterium; assembly: GCA_008933045.1. Lineage (GTDB taxonomy): Bacteria > Verrucomicrobiota > Verrucomicrobiia > Limisphaerales > SXQI01 > SXQI01. The sequence goes on along the minus strand of WBXJ01000267.1, from coordinate 1,173 downwards.
GACTCGCAGCATCAAGGCTGAGAACAATGTTGAACTGGAGATGCCAACGGATGGCGATTTCACGGCCCAACTATTGCCGGGTCGTTCAGGAACCAATTCAGTGCCTACCAATCATGTATCCATCGTGAAGGTGAAAGCTGACCAATTCTATTTCAACGAAAACACCGGGACTTTTGACAAAAATGTACAGGTCACCGATGCAAAAGGAGTGTTACGATGTGGAAAACTTCAATTAATAACCGGCACCAGCAACCAATTGCAGCAATTACGTGCGAGTGTTGATGTCATTCTGATTCAAGAAGCTTCCACCGCCACCGGTCAACTCGCGGTCTACACGGCGACGAATGGAATTTTAACACTGACTGGTTCCCCCAAAATCTTTACCGCCACACAACAAGTCACGGCTGAGGAATTCCATGTTAACCGCCTGCAAGGCACGTTTGCAGCGAAAGGCCCTTACAAGATCCAAGTTTCAAAAGCGGGAATGAAAAAACCCTCATCTTCTAATTCCGTTAAAGAAAAAATATCTCCATGATCGCCAGAACTGGAACTAGCCTTTTCAAAGTGAATCTAGACATCTGAACAAAACCTTGTTTCTGTCGAGCCGCCATGAAACCGACCATCGTAACTTTAGACCTTGAGGGTGTTTTAGTACCCGAGATTTGGATCGCCTTTGCCGAAAAAACCGGCATCAAAGAGCTTGAACTCACCACGCGCGATGTGCCTGACTATGACGTGCTCATGCAAGGCAGGCTGAAAATCCTCGATCAGCACGGACTCAAGCTGAACGATATTCAGGAGGTAATCGGCACCCTCTCTCCGATGGAAGGAGCGAGGAGTTTTCTTAACGAAGTGCGTTCGTTGACACAGGTGATCATTCTTTCCGACACGTTTCAGGAGTTCGCGTCCCCCCTCATGCGTCAGCTCGATTGGCCCTGTATTTTCTGCCATAATCTTGAGGTTGTGGACGGACGCATCATCGGGTATCGGCTTCGTCAGACAAATCAGAAGCAGAAATCCGTCGCTTCACTCAAGGCTCTCAACTACCAGATCATCGCAGCCGGAGACTCTTTCAATGACACCACAATGTTAGCTGAGGCTGATCACGGTTTTCTCTTTCGTTCACCGGATTCCATCCAAAAACAGTTCCCCCAATTTGAAGCACTAGAGGAG
>WBXJ01000266.1 GCA_008933045.1 Verrucomicrobiota bacterium | reverse complement strand
TTGCTGCAACACTCCAAGCTTTCGGTCCGTCGGATGAACCAGACATTTGGGCACGTGCCGATTGGGAGCTAGCCAGACCGAGCGCGGCAACACCGGCAATTTTGATCAATTGTTTCATACGTTTTAATCCTGATTCATCAACTTTCTGCCCAAACCCTTGTTACGTCGTTAAATCTTACTCATTTTTAAAGTGAGAAGTCGTCCGTGTCAATTATTAAAACTGCACCTCACACAGTACAGCCTCCGTGGATTTCCGCAGATGACTTGCCCTTACTTTTCAACGAACCAAGAAGAATTGCAAGAAATGTTTTCAAAATCTTTTCACCCATTTCGATCGTGCACCGAACACTATTTTTCGCCTGCTTTCCAGCGGATGCGGTCGCTGAGGAATAGTTGTTCCGGCAAATAGCCTTTGGGAGCTTGCTTCAGCGGGAAACCGCTCGGCACATTGGTTCGAAGTAGTGAATCTAAAACAAAACGACCCCAGACTCCTTCGGCCCCGCCCCGGACCATCTCTGACAGGAACTTGGTATCCATCGTAATTTGGGTCAAGTAGAGGGCCTGGATGGGCCGCATGTAATCGTTGATACGATAAAAGTCGCTGGTTTGATCCAAGCCGGAATCAAGGGTCGTCCAGACACAATCACGGTTGCCATACCACGCAACAGCCCAAGGCATATCGCTCATCATCAACTCCTTCTCAGTCATCCACTTGCTGGTATTTTGGATCACCGGCGGCAAGTAAGGTGGGTATGAGAGGGGAAATGATCTCGGCGGAAGAAGGGTCAGGACGAGCGGTGCGGAACAGAGCAGCACAAAGCCAGCGATGAGAAGTCCGCGTGCGGGTTGCCATGCGAATTCGATCTGATCCAGAAGCAGGAAGAAAAGTGCACTCCCGAAGATAAAAATAAATGGCGAGATCAACACCAGAAGGTTTTCTCCGTTGAACGTGGGAGAGATATTCGTGAGGCTGGTCTTCCCCAACGCCTGAGTGAGAAGGAGAACTGTGATGGCAGCCACAAGAAACCAGCGCAACCGGTTGAGGAGCGGGTTACGAAAGGGAATCAGTAGGCCGGGAAGAAAAAACGCACTCAACCAACTTCCGCCCATTTTGGGGAGATCCTCCTGAATCAGGCGTGCTAGTTCCAGAATCAGTTTTCGACCATAGGCTTCGAGCCCGAGTCGGTTCAATTCTGCTGCAAAGTTTTGTGGCAATGAACGCACAAGGCGTGCACCAGGGAATGCTGAGGTTTCTTCGCTAATGGCGAAACCAGCCGTGCCGAAAAGTGTGCCGCTTAGGGAATAATTTCTAGCCAACCAAGGTGAGATCAGAAGCAGAAAAACGACTACGCAACCCGCCATGGCTGGAACTCGACGGGGTCCGGCGATCCAAGCGATGAACCCCACAACAACGGGGACAAGCCAAATGAGCGAGTACCTCGTCAGAACTGCGGTGGCCAAAAGTCCTCCGATGGCGAGACCGAGAAAAAGGAATCGAGAGGCGGGTGGATTCTCCTCTTGACCCCATTCGTCAAGATGCACCAACAGAAGGACAATCCAGCACAAAATGAGGGCTAAGAAAATTGTGGGCAAACCAGAGACAGAAAACCGCCAGAAAAGATCAGACGCCCCGAGGGAAAACACTGCCAACCAAGCTACGGGTGAATCAAAAAGGCGTTTTGCGAGACGGAATACGGAAACAAGCAGGATTAAAAACAAACATTGGTTAAAAATGGCGATCAACATTTCGGGCTGATATCGCAGGAATTTTTCTGCATCCAAAATATCATAGGAAAACGGGAGGGTGGTCATTAGTCCCGCGAGAATCGTTGGGTAAACTGGGGCGTTGGCAAGGTCAGGGTGGTAACCACTTAAGCCATGGCCAGCGGCCCCTCGGTAGGATTGGAGAAGAGCCACGCTTAAAGGTCGGATGTAACGGGTGGTATACCCACGACCCTCGGCCAGATTGCGACCAACTTGCGCAGCATCCATTGCTTCGGGGGAACTAAAGTTTTTGAATTCCCTTAGGTTGTAAAAGGTCATGAAGGCTGCGAGCCCAAGCCAGATAGCGACCAATTTAATCTGCTGGACGCCAACGCCTTCTTCCAACTTGTGAATCCATTCCTGTAAACCTGGGATCATACGGAATTAAAAACCTTCCAAATGGTACAGATGCAATTTCCGGTGCAAGGTCCGGCGGCTCACGCCGAGCTGAGTTGCAGCGAGTGTCCTGTTTCCGGCAGATTCCTGCAAGGCTCGAGTGATTAGTTGTTTTTCAGACTCGTGAACAGTCAAACTCGGTGAGGTTGCTGAACCCGCAAGTGCATCTACCTTCGCAGGTTGAGTAGCCGAAATGGAGCGCACGGATAGGGGTAAATCGCGCAGGGTGATTCGATCACGTCGGCAAAGCACGACTCCATGTTCGAGCGCAGCACGAAGTTCTCGGACGTTTCCGGGCCAAGTGTAGCGAAGGATTGCGTCCATCGCCTCGGGTTCAAAATCAGCGATGTTCTTAGCGTTTTCCCGAGCAAACTCCTTCAGAAACGCCCGCGCTATCAAAGGGATGTCGCCGGTGCGGTCGCGGAGCGGAGGGAGGTTGATTTGGATGACACGCAGCCTGTAAAAAAGATCCTCACGAAATGAACCTGATTTGATCGCTTGCTCCAAATTTTTATTACTGGCAGACACGATTCTGACATCGGCCTGCAGGGTTTTTCCCGAACCAACCCGCTCGAAGGTTCGCTCGCCCAATACTCTCAGGAGTTTAACCTGAGTGGTTGCATCGATTTCCCCGATTTCATCCAGAAACAGGGTGCCTCCCTGAGCTTGCTCAACGCGACCGATGCGGCGTTCGTGGGCCCCAGTGAACGCACCTTTTTCGTGTCCGAATAGTTCACTTTCGAGCAAGTTGGCAGGCAGTGCGCCGCAATGGACAGTGATCAGGGGGCCTCGCGCTCGGATGCTGAGTTGGTGGATCGCTTTCGCAACCAATTCTTTTCCTGTGCCACTTTCGCCTTGGATCAAGATGCTGGCATGGCTGGGTGCCACCTGTTGGACGATTTCAAAAATCTCGCGCATCGCAGGCGATTCACCGATAATATTTTCTAGTCTAAAGCGTTTATCGAGTTGGATGCGAAGGGCAACATTTTCGGTCTCAAGCTTCTGCTGTCGCAGAGCACGCTTGATTCGAAACTCAAGCTCATCAATCTGCATTTTTCCCTTGGGGATATAATCATCTGCCCCGTGCTTCATCGCTTCGACGGCAATTTCCTCTGAGCCATAAGCCGTCATCA
>WBXJ01000265.1 GCA_008933045.1 Verrucomicrobiota bacterium | reverse complement strand
CAGACGTTCATGAATTTGAGCGGTGACGCAGTCGGACGGTTGGTGGATTATTACCAAGTCGGGACGGAGCAGTTGATGATCGTGGTGGATGATGCGGATCTACCGCTCGGTCAATTACGACTCCGGCCTAGCGGAAGTAGCGGTGGCCATCATGGATTAGAATCCATTGAGAACCGACTGGGTTCGCGGATCTATGCTCGCCAAAAGATTGGTATTGGCCGAGTGTCATCGGGCGAGCGGGAGATTAGGAATTACGTTCTTGGCAAGTTTGCTACGGACGAGAAACGAGTGTTGGATCAGGTTTTGGATCGGGCGGCGGATCAATTGGAAGATTGGTTACAGCGCGGAATCCAAGGAGCAATGAATCAATTTAATGGAGCGGTTGGAGCTCCACTGCCAAAGGATAGCGAGTGAATAAGTACGAAGGATTGTTTATATTTAACACGGCCGGTAAGGAAGAGGGGATCAAGGAAATGATCGACAAAGTTTCCGCTGAGATCGCCACTGCTGGCGGCAAGGTGGATACTGTTCAAAAAATGGAGAAGCGGTCGTTTTCGCGCATTGCAGATAAACGTCACACTTCAGGATTTTACGCTAACATTATTTTTGAAGCAAACGGGGCGATCCTTGATGTGCTACGAATCCGTATGGGGTTGAATCCGGATGTTTTCCGAGTTATGTTTACCGTGGCGGCGGCACCGAAGCCTGTCGCTGCTTAAGGAGTTAGGTTATGCGCGGTTACAACAGAGTGATCTTGGTTGGAAACCTCACAAGGGATCCAGAGCTACGGTATACCCCTAAAGGGACTGCTGTGGCGCGCATTGGTTTGGCCGTAAACCGTTCCTGGCGCGATCCCGAGACCAACGAAACCAAGGAAGAAGTCACATTTATAGATGTGGATGCTTGGGGTAAACAGGCGGAAGTGATTGCTCAGTATATGAAGAAGGGCCGGCCATTACTCGTGGAAGGCCGACTAAAACAAGACAGTTGGGAAGACAAAAATACCAAGGAAAAACGCCACAAAATGGGGGTTGTACTTGAGAGTTTTCAATTTCTTAGTGATGGACAGGGGCGATCAGGCGAGACGGGTGCGGGAGATAGTGGATTTGATTCTGGTGGATCATCTGGTACGAAACCTTCCTACAGCGCGAGACCTCCCGCTTCTTCGAACGCTGGTGGTTCCGGGTCGCAGGTGATGCCACCCGAAGAGGATGATGTTCCGTTTTGAACGGAGTAATGTATTTTAAGTTTAATTTTTAATCAGAAAATATCATGCCAAAGACCGAAGTTATTTTAACCCAGTATGTGGCCCACCTCGGTGGTGAATCCGACCAAGTGAAGGTCGCCGCAGGTTATGCACGCAATTATCTGCTGCCGCAAGGTTTGGCAGTCACACTGACCGGATCCAACAAACGCCGACTTGACGCACTCAAACAGCGCCGCGCCGAACGCGAAGGTAAGGAGCTAAACGCCATGACCGAGTTGGCTGCAGGGTTGTCCAAGCTCACACTGGTGATTACTGTTAAGACGGGTGACGACGGAAAAATGTTTGGTTCTGTCACGGCAAGCACGATTGCTGAGGAGCTCGAGAAGCAGTATGAGGCGCACCTAGACAAGCGCAAAATTCATTTATTGGAACCGATCAGAACGATCGGCGAGCAGGAAGTCGAACTTCGTTTATATCAAGATATCAATCCGAAGCTCAAGATTCGCATCGAGAGCAGCACTCCGATTGCGCCGAAGCCCGTCGAAGCACCTGCTCCTGTGCGAACGAGCCGCGGTCATCGTGGGGAAGTTGCTCCTGATCGAGGTGCCGACAGACGCTCCCGCACGGCTTAAGCTCGTGTTGTTGAAAGTTTTTTTGTGCAACGAGGCTAGCTTTCGGGCTGGCCTCGTTTTTGTTTGATTTCGTTCACCCTTGCAGTCCACATCGCCCCCTGTCACTTTAAAGCCTCAGTAATTATGTTTGACCCCATCAAAGCCCAGATTGCGACATCGAGCGACAAATTGGTTCATTTACGGAGGTTTCTTTGACGTCGCTAGTGCGCAGAGACGTTTGGCGGAGCTAGATGCTTTGATGGGAGCGGATGGGTTTTGGACGAATCAGAACCAGGCTCAGAAGGCGATTGATGAAGCGGGAGCACTTCGCAAAAACATCGAACCCTTACTCGATTCCGAACGTAAGCTGGATGATTTTCGTGTGATGGTAGAATTAGGTGAAGAGGAGCCAGAGGTCGAGCAGATTCGCTTGGAGGCTGAGATGCTGCGTGATCTCACAAGTTTTGCGAAGGTCCTCGATGGCATCGAACTCAAAGCGTTTTTGAAAGGCGTCCACGACAAACGGAACTGCATCCTGAGCATCAATGCTGGGGCTGGAGGAACGGAGTCTTGTGATTGGGCGAATATGCTGTTCCGGATGTATCAACGTTGGGCGGAGTTGCGCGGCTGGGGAGTTGAGATCAATGACGCTTTGCCCGGTGAAACCGCGGGCATCAAAAGCGTGACCATGCTAATCACGGGTGAGAACGCCTATGGGTATTGTAAGGCGGAACGGGGTGTGCATCGCTTGGTCCGTATTTCACCCTTCGACTCCAACAAGCGACGGCACACGAGTTTTGCTAGTGTGGATGCGATTGCGGAAATTGAGGAGGTCGATAATGACCTCAATATTCCACCGAACGAATTTCAGGTGGATACGTTTCGATCGGGTGGAAAAGGGGGGCAGAATGTGAACAAGGTGGAGACGGCTGTGCGGATTACGCACGTGCCTACGGGCTTGGTGGTTGCGTCTCAGAGTCAACGGTCTCAACATCAAAATCGCGCAGCCGCGATGAAACTTTTGCTCTCACGGATTTACGCGCAACGAATCGATGCGCAGAAGGCCGAGATGGAACGGTTTTATGGGGAAAAGGGGAGCGTGTCTTGGGGTAACCAGATTCGGAGTTATGTTTTTCAACCTTATCGGATGGTGAAGGATTTACGGACTGGGGTGCAGACGAGCGATGTGCAGGGGGTGATGGATGGTGACTTGGATGAGTTCATCAACGCGTGGTTACGAGCTGGGGGCCCCATGAAGCGGATGGCTGGATTGAAGGATGAGGACGATTCGGAATAGAAGTTAATCTGATGAATATTCTCGAAACAATTGTTGCAGAAAAACAAGCCGAGTTGAAGAAGTTGATGCCGTTGCCATCGGCGTTGGAAAACCTCCTCTGGACAGTGAACGCTTTGGGTCCACGGCGGAATTTTCTGTCCGCCTTGCGGTATCCTGCGAATGGAAGAATTGGACTCATCGCCGAAGTAAAAAAAGCTTCGCCTTCCGCAGGGGTGATTTGT
>WBXJ01000264.1 GCA_008933045.1 Verrucomicrobiota bacterium | reverse complement strand
TTCTGTGTTCGATTCGACCAACCGTTCTTCACCCTAGAGCAGAAATCGTTGACCGTCCTGCGATATTCGCTGGCATCGCCGACGAGTTCTGTGGCTCGTCCAGCCAATCGCGGATAGCTGCAACTATGGAACAATCCTTTAACAAAGTGGGGCACTCTTTGAAGAATCGCGCCCTCGCCAGCTTCAATCCCTAGCGATGAGATCAGCGATGCCACCTCAATGCCGTTCAATAGGATTCCCCTTACTTCCGCCTGCCACACATCCTCTTCCATCTGAAATTCTTCCCCGTTGGCCTCGTTCCACGTATGCCGGCGGACAGGGGACACCTTCAAGTCAGGTTCATTTTGTCCCGGAAGCCGGGCAAGTTGCGCCCTATAGAAATCGTCCAGCACTTTCCGAAGTCGGGGATCTGCAGCATCAATGTCGTAATCAATCAGCTTGGGCCATTTTCTGGAAAGGTAGTATGCGAGCAAATGGAACCGTTTCTCCTCATCAAGACCTGTACCGTGAATAACGTGTATTGCACCGCCGATCTGATTTAGCTCGTTTTCGGAGAGATTGTGATCGGACAAAAGAATACTGATCTCAACATCGAGGTGGTGGTCCTCGCACAGAGGACACGGGCACAATGCACCCCACTTCATTTTCCCGCAATTTGTGCAAACGGCTACAGTCATCTCGTTGTTCTCCTAGGCAAACGAACCAAACTCAGCGACCCCTGCCCACGGAAAGCGCGGATCGACATCAGAATAGCGATGGCAAGGCTGCGCTGCAGCGCGTGGTTAGGATAAGTTTGTCTCCCCTCACGATCCTCCTCATGAGATGCGCGATGCAAGCATAAAGCAACGATTTATAGTTTTTTTTCGGGTGACAGAAGCCGTTCCTTAGCGCAATTTGTTGGGTAAGCAGCATCATGAAAACGTTAAGAATAGCTACGGAGAGTGGCAGGCAAGGATTGGTTGGTCGCACGGTTGGATTTACGCTGATTGAACTGCTTGTCGTGATCGCCATTATTGCGATCCTTGCAGGCATGCTCCTACCCGCGCTCGCGAAGGCTAAAAGCAAGGCTGCACAGACGAGTTGCATGAATAATCTTCGTCAACTGGGTCTCGCCACGGTGATGTATGTGCAAGAGAATCGGGCGTATCCTGGGTCGCTTTCGGTGACGGCAAACCGTTATGTGTGGCCGGATCGGTTGCTGAGTCAGATGGGAACTAATCGGAGTCTTTTTCGGTGTGCTGCGGCCAAACCTCAAACGTGGTGGGACACGAATTCAAATAAAACGATCGGCAACAATTGGGCAGTCACACCTCAGACACGGTTTTCGTTGGGCTACAATGATTGGGGTGTGAATATCGGCAACACGACTCAGTTAGGTTTGGGAGGAGATGTGGACGGGGGAATGTTCAAGGGAGTCGTGACTGAAACTTTGGTGAAAAGTCCGACGTTGATGATCATGTTGGCCGATAGCCGAGCGGATATCAAACAGCAGAGTTATAACGCCAGCATTGACCCGACGCAGGAGGATCAATGGCCTTCGAGCCGCCACAATCGGCGGACGAATTTAATGTTTTGCGATGGGCACGCCGAATCCACTTACCGCCGAGATCTGGTGAATGTGGGGCTCAAAACAAGTGTTTGGAATTCTCGTTGGAATATTGATAACCAGTGGCACACTCCTGGAGCCTCGCCCTCGATGGTCAGTGCGAACTTGCTCGATCCCTGAAGTTCATTTGAATTTTCTTTTGTCTCAGGAACCCATTAGCGTTGGGCGTGGCACGTGAATTTGTATTAGATCCGTTTCGTGCGGAGGTCAATTTGCAGATTGATTATGCGCGGGAATTAAACGCGCAGCAGCACGCCGCCGTGACGGCTACTCCTGGGCCCGCCTTGGTGATTGCGGGGGCGGGATCGGGTAAAACCCGCACGCTCACTTATCGCGTCGCGTTTCTTCTCGAACAAGGTGTTCCCGCAGACCGGATTTTGCTGCTGACCTTCACGAACAAATCCGCACGAGAAATGATGCGCCGTGTGGTGGAGATTCTTGGCCATGACCTGGCATCGCTCTGGGGTGGAACCTTTCATTCGATCGGCAACCGCATTTTGCGTCAACATGCGGATCGGTTGGGGTTTCGACGTGATTTCACGATTCTCGATCGCGATGACGCCAAGGACCTGCTCCAGGCCGCGCTGGATGACTCAGGGATTGATGTCACTGCCACTCGATTGCCGAAGCCCGACGTGATTGGTGACGTGTTTTCTATGGCTGCCAACACAGGCCATACTATCGCTCGGACGCTGCAGGAGAATCACCCCCAGTTTGAGGATCTCGCCTTGATCATGGAGGATCTTCGCACGCGTTTTATCGCACGTAAACGGGCTGCTAATGTGATGGATTTTGACGATCTGCTCGGACTGTGGTTGCGGCTATTGAAGGAGCACGAAGATATCCGCGATATTTATCAACGCCGGTTCCAGTTTATTCTTGTCGATGAATATCAAGATACGAACGAGTTGCAGGGTGAACTCATTGATTTACTCGCGGCCCGACATCGCAACGTGATGGTGGTGGGCGATGATGCCCAGAGCATCTATTCGTGGCGCGGGGCTAACTTCCAAAATATTCTCGAGTTCCCCAAACGGTATGCGGGCGCACGGGTTTACAAAATCGAAACCAATTACCGGAGCACTCCTGAAATCCTCGACGTCGCCAACGCCGCGATTGCCACCAACACCCTGCAGTTCACGAAGGAGCTTGTATCCGCCTGTAAATCCGGCCCTAAGCCAGTGCTTGCTGTCTGCGGTGATGCGAGCGAACAAGCCGCCTTCATTGCCCAACGCGCACTCCAACTGCGGGACGAAGGTATTAACCTCAACGACATGGCGGTGCTCTACCGATCGCACTTCCATGCGATGGAACTGCAATTCGAACTCACACGACGCAACATCCCTTTTAGCATCACCAGCGGCCTCCGATTCTTTGAGCAAGCGCATATCAAAGATGTTGCAGCATTCCTAAAATTTGCGGCGAATCCAGCGGACGAGATTTCGTTCAAACGCATGGTTCGCCTGCTGCCAGGAGTCGGTGGCAAGGGTGCTGATAAACTCTGGAACCTCTTCCGCACCCATCATAGCCAACTCCCCGAAGGAGCACCCAACCCGCTCGCCTCCGCGCTCCAGAGTTGCAACCCGAGTGTCGCCAAAAAAACGACGGTTGCTTGGGCACAATTCTCCAGCACGATCGCCCAAATCGAAGGCCCCACCGTCCGAGGGAAAGCCGCCGAGATGATCCGTATCACGCTCGAAGGGCTCTATGAAGATTACCTCCAAGAAACCTTCGCCAATGCCAGCCAACGGTTGGAAGAAATCATTCAACTGACCCATTTCTC
>WBXJ01000263.1 GCA_008933045.1 Verrucomicrobiota bacterium | reverse complement strand
CGGCACATTGACTGGTTGTTGGGCTTCCCACGTTGCGCCACATCCCGCCCATTGGTTCACAGCCAAGTATTGCCAGGAAACTTTTTTTGCAGCGTGGCCTTGAGCTTCGGGTATTGGGTCGTGCGGAAAGCAGGCCAGTTGTCCGTAGATTCGAGACGCTTGCCGTCAGGGCTAGCGAGCCAAAGGCGGACTGGAATCTTCCCCTCACAAAGTGTGGGGTGTTCCTTCAGGCTGAAACATTCGTGCAACTTGACCTGGAGTTCGGGCGCATCCTCGGTGAAGAGCAGTTTTAGCTTTCTCTCGTCAACCCACCGGAGGCTGCTGGGCAGAAGTTCGTCCAGCCAAGCGCGTTGCTCCGATGCCAAAGCCGTCTGGAAAGTTTCTTTGAGGAGCACTGCCTGAGCCTCCTTCGCCAGCGTCAGTCCATGGAAAGCGCGTGCGAGCAATCTGCTAACTTCCTCCGCATCGAGCGTCGGAAATTCGAGACCAGGCATGTGCCGTGCGACAAGCTGCACGCGCGCGATCCACTGTTTCAGCTCATGATTAAAATTCGGCAACTCGATCCACTCCCGTTGAACAGCGTCTGCCAGAGTCGCCCCAGCAGCAGAAGGATCCGTCTCAGAATGGTGTTCCGCACTGAGCGGAAGATCCCTGAAATAAAGCAGCTTGATAGCCGCTACACGTTTATGGGTGCGATCAAATCGATGTTCGATTTTCTCCCGAAGGTGTTGGGGAAAGGTCTCACGAATCCACGACAGCTCAACCAAGCTCGCGAGACTCAGAAGTGTAAGATGACCACTTCGCCCAGAGACTTCACGAATGCTCGCGGCCACAAATAAGTTCGGCTTTTGCACGACGGACTCGCGAACCAAATTACCAAGACGTCCCTCCGTTAAATTGCATTCGAGCGTCCCCGGATCCCGACGAACACACAACTGATCAATGAACCCTGCCATCAGGGCACGCAAGAGTGCTTCGTCGGTTCCCGCGCTGGGACCCTCCGGTTTGATCAACTGTTGTCGCTTCGCAATTTCAAGAATTTGTTCATACGTCTGCGCGACTTGGCGTGCGGATTGTCCATGAACTCCGTAACGGCGGCAGAGATCAGTCTGAAAATTATTTTTAACAGCAAAATTAAAAGCGCGGATCAGCGTAAAAAAATCGGAGCGCGGATCACCCTCGAAAACCTCGCGTGCTTCCGAAACGTGCTTATCCTCTCGACCCAGTCGCACCAACAAATCGCGTCCACTCACCAACGCAGCACAAAGGGCCGCCGCAGGGACGCACCGCGTGCTGGAAGCTTCGATTAACATGCGCGAGTAGCGGGGATGCATCGGAAGACTCAACATCTTACGACCAATAGGAGTCAGGTCATCACGTTGACCCATTTGAGGTGTTTCATGGAGCGCACCCAGCATGCGAAGAAGCGCTTCGGCACGCTCCACCGCGATAGGATCAGGACGGTCAAGCCACTCAAACTCACCCGCATGACGAATCCCTAACGAATGAAGTAACAGCACGACCTCAGCCAGATCAGTTCGTTGGATCTCAGGAGTATTTCGTGCCGGTCGGTTGAGGTGATTGCTCTCCGTCCAAAGTCGCCAGCACGTGCCCGGTGCAGTCCTTCCAGCCCGTCCAGCACGTTGATCCGCCGAGGCTCGACTGATTTCCTCGATAAACAAAGTGCCCAAGCCACGCTCCGAATCGAACCGGGCCACACGAGCCAGACCCGCATCAATGACATGGCGTATACCATCAATCGTCACCGAGGTTTCTGCAACATTGGTGGCAACGATCACCTTGCGTGCGGAGTTCGGTGCGAACGCCCGATCTTGTTCCTCCGGTTGAAGCTCTCCGTGGAGAGGAATCCATGCCAACCGTTCGGAAGTTCGGACACTGTCCCCTGCTCTGATCGTAGCTTGAATCTCTCCCATCCCGGGCATGAAAATAAGAATGTCTCCCTGTTCATTCGTTCGCAGGAGACGCTCCACAACATCTACCGCTTGATCCGGCGCAGCGCGTTCGTCCTCGGAAGAAAGAAAGTGAGTTTCGACAGGATAACTGCGACCTTCAGAAACAAGAATCGGGCAGTCACCCAAATATTTTGCGACCGGTTTAGCATCCAACGTCGCCGACATCACAATGATTTTTAGATCAGGCCGTCCTCGTTCCTGCACACGTTTAACAAGCCCTAGAGCAACATCACTGAGCAAATTGCGCTCATGAAACTCATCGAATAAAATCGCACCAATATCCTTAAGCTCGAAATCATCCTGCAACCACCGCAACAGGATTCCTTCCGTAATAAAACAAAGGCGAGTCCCTAAGCTGGTTCGATCATCAAACCGGACTTGGTATCCCACTTCGCCGCCTAAAAGACAGGATCGCTCCCACGCCACCCGTGCAGCCACCGTGCGGGCAGCAACGCGTCGAGGTTGGAGGATGATTATTCGACGACCTCCACCAACACCAGCATCCCACAACATCTGGGGAACTTGCGTTGTTTTGCCAGACCCAGTCGGCGCCACAAGGACGATGCGATTCACCGTCTGCAGCGCCTCCAGAATCGGCTGATGCAACTGCCAGATGGGAAGCGAGTTTTCCAAAGAAATTCGTCAGAACCTGACTTAGGTGAAACCGAGAAACCGTTAAGTTAATTGATCAACACCAACGCAACAATCGTCAGGATAATCATCAACCCACTCGGCATGAATTTTTTGGTCTTCATCAGCCGGATTCCAAAAACCAGAATCAACGTGCCCATCAACCAAGTCGCATAAGCGATCGGGATGATATTCGTGGCACAGAGACCAATCAGCACGGCAAAGATCGACGAGGCAATTAACGATGGTTTGCTCTTACCTTTGACGAAACCCACAATCCCTCCCGCGAGAAGCAGCACAATATAAATCCAGAGAATCATTACCGAGTTCAACATAGGAGCACCACTCTCCCACTATTCGCTCCGCACGTCGATCGACAAAACTCCCCCCTGTTCGATATTTTTTAAATTTGCGTAGGGCGCGGTTCGGCATTAGTAGTCTGTTCAAACCTAATACGTATGGGACTGTTCGATTTTATTAGAGGCCAACTGCTTGAGATCATTGAGTGGACGGACGACTCCCGCGATACTCTTTCGTTCCGATTCCCCGACGAGGACAAAGCGATTAAGCGCGCCGCACAACTGATTGTGCGCGAGTCTCAAGTCGTTCAGTTTGTTTACCTCGGCCAATATGGTGATCTTTTCGGCCCCGGCAAACACACGCTCACCACCGATAACATTCCCCTGCTCACCGCGTTGGCTTCATGGAAATATGGGTTTGAATCTCCTTTTAAAGCCGATGTTTATTACATCACCACTCGGGTTTTCTCTGGCAATAAATGGGGCACGCAGAATCCGTTCATGCTTCGCGACCAGGATCT
>WBXJ01000262.1 GCA_008933045.1 Verrucomicrobiota bacterium | reverse complement strand
GCGAGTTCCCGATGGGGTGCATAAATCTCTTCCCCAGCCTTGAGTTTAATCGCACCAATTTCGAGAACATGCGCCGTACGCTGGTTCAGAAGCTTCACAATCTCCTGATCAAGCGCGTCGATAGCCTTACGATGCTCCAAAAGACTCATAAGCTAGGTCCTTCCTCACTAGGTGGCGCATCAAGTGAAACGCTGAGTTGATCCTCACCCACATCCACATCCAGCCCCTGCAATTTTGGTTCGTCCGGGATTGCCTCAGCATCGGCAGTTAACAGTATTTTCGGCTTCGTAACAGGGATCCGGCGCAACTCATCGGCGGCAGGTAAACCCTCCAAATTCTTCAGCCCAAAATACTCAAGAAATTCTACCGTAGTTCGATAGGTCATTGGACGCCCCACCACCTCAGCGCGGCCTGCGTTCTCCACCAACCCACGCTCCAGAAGTGTTTGCATCACTCCATCCACTGCCACCCCACGAATCTGCTCTATCTCCGCTCGAGTAACCGGTTGCCGATAAGCGATGATCGCCAAAGTCTCGAGGCCGGGTTGTGATAGCCTTGGGGGACGCACCTTCTCTCCCAGAAGCGTCTTTAACCAAGGAGCGTGTTCCGCCTGATTCACGAACTGCCACGCCCCCGCCACGCACGCCAACCGAAAGCTGCGACCCGCCAGCGTGTGCTCTTGCTCCAACTCCGCCAGCACCTGCTGCAATTCCTCATCCTTTGTTTTCTTCAAACTGTTGATGAAGATATCCTCTGATTTATCAGCAGTCGCCGATAGCACCTCGCGCATCTCGCGCACGGTCAAAGGCTTTTGTGACGTGAACAGAATGGACTCAATAATAGACTTCAGTTCCATAGCATTCAGTGAGGGAAAAATGGAAGTTCAGGGACTGTGTTTGGATCCACCATTTCCGACGGCGGAACAGAACCATTCCCAGCCTGCGGCATTGGAACAACTTCCGGTGGTGCTTCCGTGATCTCGATCTCACTGAACGGCTCTGGTTGTGTGACACGAACCTGCTTCAGCCGGATCAATTCGAGTAGAGCCAGAAAAGTCACAACCACTTCCACTCGACTGGTCGCTTGGCCAAACAATTCCGAAAATTGTAAAACAGTCTTACTTTTTAAGAACTCAATAATGCTCTCAATTTTCTCACTGACTGTCCACCGGTCAGCAAATACATCTCGTGATTCCTCACGCTGATGATAACGCTTTAAAATCGAACTGACCGCTCCAATAATCTCGAAAACTGAAAGACTCAGCCGCCGTGGATTAGCTTCAGGCTCGAAATCAGGCTTGCCCGGCACACGAGCAAAAATATTCTCCTGCAACGCCTCCTTCACTTGCAGTTGCCCAGCGGCATCCTTGAACTTCTTGTACTCCACCAACTGGCGGATCAAATCCCAACGAGGATCATCCTCATTATCCTCGTCATCAACCACCGCCTGCTTATCTACAGGCAAAAGTTCCCGGCTCTTGATATACATCAGAGTGGAAGCCATCACGAGAAACTCACCGGCAATATCCAAATCCAGTTGACGCATCTGTTCAATAAAATCAATGAACTGCGTCGCTATTTTCGTCAGGTTGACCTCATAAATATCCACCTCCTCCTTTTTTACTAGGTAAAGAAGGAGATCGAGCGGACCTTCAAAAATCTCAAGTTGAACTATGTTTTCCGGCATGAGTCACCGTCAGTAATGGCTTCCTAACCAAGCCCAGATGCTAAGAACGCTCCCGCCCTTTGGCAACGCAATACCTTTCCAACCCCCTCCCAATTCTCTCTGCTAGATAGGGACGCAAACGGCGCGAACCTTGTGAGTTCGCGCCGTTATTCTAAGAATCAATCTACTGAACTTAACCGACGGTCTACACAGTCGGCACGGTCGCAATCGTTTGCAGGATTCGTCCAGCAATTTTGTAAGGATCGCCTGCGGAATTTGGGCGACGATCTTCAAGATACCCCTTGTAGCCAGCGTTCACGAAACTGTGCGGAACACGAACCGAGGCTCCTCGGTTGGCAATACCGTAGTTAAATTTATCAATCGACTGCGTTTCATGCAAACCAGTCAACCGCAGGTGATTATCAGGGCCGTAAACTGCGATGTGTTCGTTCTTATAAAGGTCGAACGCAGCCATCAGTTTTTCGAAATACGCTTTGCCACCCACCTCACGCATAAACTCAGTCGAGAAATTAGCGTGCATTCCTGATCCGTTCCAATCCACGTCCACGCCTAAGGGTTTGCAATGCCAAATGACTTGCACCTGATAAGCCTCCGTAAGCCTCATCAGGAGATAGCGCGCCATCCAGACCTGATCTGCCGCAGTTTTGGAACCCTTCCCGAAGATTTGAAACTCCCATTGACCCTTGGCAACCTCGGCGTTGATCCCTTCATGATTGATCCCCGCTTCAAGGCATAACTCCAAGTGCGTATCAACAATTTCGCGAGCAAGATCACCCACGTTTTCGTAACCGACACCCGTGTAGTACTTGCCCTGAGGCGCTGGGAATCCGCCGTTCGGAAAACCGAGAGGTGCCCCATCTTTATAGAGAAAGTATTCTTGTTCGAACCCAAACCAAGTTCCTGAATCATCCATGATCGTTGCACGAGCATTGGAGGGATGCGGGGTCTTGCCATCGGGCATCATCACTTCGCACATCACCAAGACGCCGTTTTCCTTGGTGGGATCGGGATAGCAAGCTACAGGCTGCAGCATGCAATCCGAATTATGCCCCTCGGCCTGCCGTGTGGAGCTTCCGTCAAATCCCCACATCGGAAGTTGGTCGAGCGTGGGAAAAGCGTCAAAATCCTTCACTTGAGTTTTGCCGCGTAGATTGGCCACAGGTGTGTAACCGTCGAGCCAAATGTATTCGAGTTTGTATTTCGCCATGGTATCGATTTGGTGCTAAATTTTGAGCAGACTGCGCTTTTCGAGACTGCAGAGTCTGTCTAATCCTCTGCACAACTCAACGTTTCCGGCGCAACTCCATCTTAAGCAATCCAAGTGCCAAAGGCAAATATTGTTGCACATTTTTGACTTGTTCTCCATTTCGGACGTCTTTTTCGATTTGATTCGACGACATTTTTGAACTATCCCCTAACAGTTGTGTTGAACATCAAGGACACGTTACGTGCTCTTGTGCGGATTGGGTATGACGGTAAGGTTTTTAAGACCTTTCGAGGCCCGCACGCACAGGAACGGTTTACCAATGAAGTGCGCGTCCTCCAGCATTTAGAAAAGGAGCAATGCCCCTTTGTTCCTCGCTTGCTCGAATTTGATCCCGTTCAACTCCGAATCGTTACCACGAACTGCGGACAGCGAGTCGAACATTTGGATGCTGCCCGGGCAACCGATATTTTTAATGAGTTGAAATCTTATGGAGTTCGCCATGAGGATGCAGAGATAAGAAACATCACCTACCGCATTTCAGACGGGCG
>WBXJ01000261.1 GCA_008933045.1 Verrucomicrobiota bacterium | reverse complement strand
GGCCACCGGCACACGGTACGGGGAGCAGCTCACGTAAGTCAGGCCCACGCGGTGGCAGAACTTGACGGAATCAGGTTCTCCGCCATGCTCGCCGCAAATACCCAGCTTGATATTGGGTCGTGTTTTTCGGCCCTTCTCGATCGCGATTTGCATGAGCTGTCCGACGCCGGTCTGGTCGATGGTGGCGAACGGATTTTTCTTCATGATCTCGGACTCTTGATAAGGTGCGAGGAAGCTGCCCGAATCGTCCCGCGACATGCCAAGGCAGGTCTGCGTGAGGTCGTTGGTGCCGAAGCTAAAGAACTCTGCGGTGTGCGCGATTTCATCCGCTGTCAGCGCGCCTCGTGGAACCTCGATCATCGTGCCGACGCTGTAAGCGATCTTGGTTTTGGTTTCCTTCTGCACAGCCGCTGCCGTCTCGTGGACGATGGCGACTTGTAAATCGAGTTCCTTTTTGAATCCAACCAGCGGGATCATGATTTCCGGTTTGGCTTTGAACCCTTTTTTGTTCGCATCCGCCGCTGCCTCGAATACGGCACGCGCTTGCATGCGGGTGATTTCAGGATACTTGATCCCGAGTCGGCAACCACGGAAGCCTAGCATGGGGTTGAACTCGTGCAGTTCATGCACGCGGTTCATGATCTTCTCGACGGGCACGCCGAGTTGTTGTGCCAGATCCAACTGTTGTTCCTTGGAGTGTGGCAAAAATTCGTGCAATGGCGGATCCAGAAAACGAATCGTGGCAGGGTAACCCTTTAATTCTTTGAAGATTCCAAAGAAATCTGCCCGTTGATAAGGAAGCAACTTCGCCAAGGCTGTTTCACGATCTGCCACCGAGTCGGCCAGAATCATTTCCCGCATTGCGGTGATCCGGTTTCCTTCAAAGAACATGTGCTCCGTGCGAGTGAGACCGATACCCGTGGCACCAAAGGCCAGTGCGTTGGCGGTCTGCTCGGGGGTGTCTGCGTTGGTCCGTACTTCCATCCGGCTGGCCTTCGCGCACCACTTCATCAATTGCACGTAATTCTTGAACTTCTCCGTGGCCTGCGCGGCTTTGTTGCCGTCGATCAAACCAGCGACGATCTCCGAGGGTGCCGTCTTGATTTTGCCACCGTAAACCGTTCCCGATGTGCCATCGATCGAGAGGAAATCGCCCTCTTGATAAGTCGTTCCATCTACCGTGACGGTTTTACGATCGTAATCCACAATCAATGCAGCAGCACCGCACACGCAGACCTTGCCCATCTGTCGCGCCACGAGGGCCGCATGCGAACTGACTCCACCGCGAGCCGTCAAAATTCCTTCCGCCGCGATCATTCCACGAAGATCCTCAGGAGAAGTTTCCACGCGCACCAGCAACACCTTCTGCCCCTTGTCAGCAGCTTGCACCGCACGGTCTGCGTTGAAGTAAACTTGGCCTGTAGCCGCCCCTGGGCCTGCGGGTAAACCGGTCGCGATCACCCGAGTCTTCTTCACCTCGGCAAGATCGAAAACAGGTGCCAACAATTGATCAAGCTGATCGGCTGGATTCCGCAGAATCGCCGTTTCCCAATCGATCAACTTCTCCTTCACCATGTCCATGGAGAATTTGAGTGCCGCCATCGCCGTCCGTTTTCCATTCCGCGTCTGGAGCATGAACAAACGACCCTCTTGAATCGTGAACTCGATGTCCTGCACATCCTTAAAGTGCTTTTCAAGCGTCTTACGCACTCGCAGCAGCTCGGCATACGACTTGGGCATCACATCCTTCAACTTCAACACCGGCTCCGGCGTGCGCACTCCTGCGACCACGTCCTCGCCCTGAGCGTTGATCAAGAATTCCCCATAAAACTCGTTCGTTCCATTCGCTGGGTTACGCGTAAACGCCACGCCAGAACCCGAGGTCTCCCCCGTGTTCCCATACACCATCGCCTGCACGTTCACCGCAGTCCCCCATTCCGTGGGGATGTTATACTTGCGACGATACACCGTGGCCCGGTCGTTCATCCACGAACCAAAAACCGCCCCTGCAGCTCCACGCAATTGATCCCAAGCACTATTCGGAAACACCTTCCCAGTGCGATCCTTCACCAAAGCCTTGAAGCGTTTGACCAACTCCTTCTGATCGTCCGCTGTCAGATCGCTATCAATGATATCCTTATGATACACCGCATGCTTATAGCCCTCGATCACCGTCTCAAACGGTTCATGATCCTCGCCTTCCTTCTTCTGAACCCCGAGCACCACATCCCCATACATTTGGATGAACCGGCGGTAACAATCCCAAGCGAACCGCTCATTCTTCGTCGCCGCAGCCAACGAGAGCACCGTCTCGTCGTTCAAACCCAAATTCAAAATCGTATCCATCATCCCGGGCATTGAATCCCGAGCTCCCGATCGCACAGCTACCAATAAAGGCATGCCCTTGGCATCCCCAAACTTGCAACCCATGATCTTCTCCATATTCGCCACACCCGCCTCCATCTGGCGTTGCAACTCCACAGGATACCGACGCCCATTCGCATAGTAATAGGTGCAGACATCCGTCGTAATCGTGAACCCGGGAGGCACCGGTAGACCGATACGAGTCATCTCTGCCAAGTTTGCGCCCTTGCCGCCGAGCAGAGGCTTCATCGAACCATCGCCGTCAGCCTTATCGGCTCCGAATGTATAAACGTATTTAAGTGCTTTCGCCATAATTCCAATGTCAGATCGCGGGGTTTACCCAACTCTATAAAAACCAAGTCGGTTCCCAGATTAGCACCCCCCAGACTCACATTGTCAACCTAAAATGAAGCCTTTACTCCGATTTTGATCCGCCCCCCTCCACACATTTCCACCGGAGCACGAACGAAATGAACGAAATGAACGAAATGAGCGGAGGCCATCCATTGACCCCGTCTCACCTCATTCGCCGTTGTTTTACTGAAATCTACATCAGCTTTGACGGTCGCCGTTTTTGGTCGCGTTGGTGGTGCTACTGCTTGATTACTCGGTAGAAGCGATGCCGGCTAGTTGTTGCTTGGGGATCGATCTGAGTGAGGTCGGTGGATCCGACAGCCTTGGTCTCTAGCGGAGTCCATAGTTTGAGGTCGGTCGAGTATTCGATCGTGTGTGTCACGGTCGCTCCGTCTTGCACCTTCAGAACAAACCCGCTGCGTGCGCGTTCGTATTTGAGCGTAATGATCGGAGCCAGATTGACAGTCAGGGTGAGTGACTGGTTTCCCGTGCCGGTGACATTACTTGCGAAGATTGTGAGGGTGATGGTGCTTGCAGTTGTGGGCGTGCCTGAGATGAGGCCAGTGGCGGAGTTCACAGTTAGGCCCGCAGGCAGCCCGGTGGCGTTGAAGCTTGTGGGGGTGTTGTTTGCTGTGATGGTGTAGGTGAAGAGTTGACCGACGGTGGCGGTAGCGATGGTAGCACTGGTGATGACAGGGGTTCGAGGATTGACGGTAAAGGTGCGCGTCGGGTTCACACTCGCTGCCGAATAAGTCGCAT
>WBXJ01000260.1 GCA_008933045.1 Verrucomicrobiota bacterium | reverse complement strand
GGTGCTTATGCTCGATACTAAGGAGAAAGGTGCCCATCTCAAAGCTGCATTGGATGCGCTCCGAACGAAATGGGTTGCGGGGGGGCAACAGGTCAAAACTGAGAAAATTCGCGAGATCGAATTTAGTCACCTCACCTTTCCTCAAGAGCAAATCAACGCATCACTCCGTAAACTTATGAGCAGTGCGAGTGAAAGTGCCAAGGATGACGTTCCCAAAAGTGCCGCCAAATTCGAATTGATCGTTGGCCAATCTCAATCCCTTCTTCTATTAGGCAACAGTACTCAGGTTCTAGAAAAAGTGTTGATCCGTCAAAGTGGCGTTACAACAACCCCGCTTGCCGATCAATCGGCATTCAAAATCGCCAAAGCCAAATCGCTTCTGGACGCCCAAGCCTATCTCCTATTCCTCGGTCAACCACTTTACGCGATGGCCGCAAAGCTTGCATCCGGTGAGGATTCTGCGCCAAGCCTTGGAGTCCCAACAGATAAAGTTCTAGCCGCCACCGGTTTGGCAGGCGTGCAAGCCGTGTCCCTGAAATTAGGAAACACTCCTGAAGGCACGATGTTTGAATTATTCGCCGCCATTCCCGAATCCGCGCGTCAAGGTCTCCTTAGCCTTTTCCTTCCGCAAATTAAAGAATCCTCACCCGTCGCACTCGTGCCTGCTGATGTTACAAAGTTCCGCCGTATTCGCTTAGACGGTCACAAAACTTGGACCGGTTTCGAGTCGTTGATCAAGAGTATCGATCTAGGCGTATTTGGACTCCTCCAATTGGCGATTGGCACCGCAGGCAAAGATGTAGATCCCAATTTTGATTTCAAAAAAAACCTTATCGGAAATCTGGGGGATGACATCATCACATACGAAAAGTTACCAAAGATTCTCAATGCCCAAAGCCTGATCGATCCACCCACAACTGTCTTAATCGGTTCACCCAATGCGATCCAGTTGCTCCAAGCCCTCCGTGCTTCCTTAAGTATTCTGCCCGCGCCTCTCGGCACGACTCCCATTACTGAACGCGAGTTTCTGGGCCGAAAAATCTACATCGTTACCCTCTCCGAAGACGTGGACGAGTCTGGGCTAAAATTAACACCGCAGTTTTTACACGTTTCGGCGCACGGCGGTTATGTTGTTTTCTCACGCGACCCCGGCTCTGTGGAAGAGTATCTTCGCAACGCCGATGCTCCCGGGAACAGCTTGCGTGACACCCCAGGTTTGGCTCGAGCCGCACAAACTATAGGTGGATTCAACACCGGTTTATTTGGCTACGAAAACCAAGTCGAAACCACTCGGATAAACTTTGAACTGCTTCGAAAAGACCCTTCAACTTTTGAGTCCGTCATGTTCGGTTTTCCGATTCCTCTGATCGACAGCGCGCCCGACAAGGGCTGGCAAGCACTGTTCGATTTCACACTCCTCCCCCCCTTCAATCAGGTCAGTAAGTATTTCCATTTCAAGGTGAACTCACTTGCCGTTTCGCCCGAGGGAATTTCTTACAAGGTTTATAGCCCCACCTTACCAAGCCTAAGAAAGTAAACTCAACTCAACGAATCGTTCGTTGGCCACCAGTTTTCCAGAGTTGATAGAACTGCAACGCCACAACGACTAGGGCGTGGCCAATTTGACCAGCGGAAATCAACTCAGGGATTTGGCGTTCGTCGACTAATCGAGTGACGAGATCCTCACCCGCATCCAATTCAACGGGGTGTTTCAACTCGCATCCCTCGATCAACACGGTGTAGCAACAATTATTCATGATGGCAGGATTTGGATAAATGCGTCCGATTAAGGTGGCAGACGCACCTTCATAGCCAGTTTCCTCGCGCAATTCGCGCACCGCTGCCATCACCGGATCGACATCCTCCTTATCAATCATCCCTCCGGGAACCTCGACCTCCGTTGTATTAGAGCCATGGCGAAACTGGTCGATCATCACCAACTGCCCCCCCGTAGTGATCGCAATCACGTTCACCCAGTTGACCGCTTCGATGACATAAAAATCATGCGCCAAACCAGTGCGAGGCGATAATTTTCGGTCGCTACGAAGGTTGAAGATGCGGAAGTTCCCGACGTGTTCTGAACTGAGATGTTTCCAAGGTTGGCTCATCTCAAAGCCCCCGTTCCTTGGCCGCCCAACCTTGCTTCATCAAACCAAGCAAATGAACCAAAGCCGATTGGTAAGTTTGCCGACCATCGACAGAGAGTTGGCGCGCTCTTTTATCCAGTTGCGCGGCCATCTCTAATGATTTCTCTTGCGGACAGCCTAGGCTAACCAAGACTGCCCCGAGTTCTTCCGGTCTCATACGAGACTTCCTTAGCGTTTTAATCGCGAGTCACGATCGTAATACTTTCGACCCCCACTCGGTTAATCGGACGACTGCGCTCGCCCCCGCCGCTGCTGGTCGTGGGAGTTTCTCCAAGGTTCCCCAGAACATCATCTCCATCGATCACCTCTCCAAAACCTGTGTACTGGCGATCCAGAAAACGCGCATCCCCTAGGCAGATGAAGAACTGGCTCCCCGCTGAATTCGGATCTTGCGAACGCGCCATCGAGAGAACTCCGCGAACATGTGCATTTCCGTTAAACTCAGCCTTCACCTTATAACCAGGATCACCCGTTCCCCAGCGTGCTTCCTGCGTTTGGTCCTTAGTCAACGGATCGCCGCCTTGGATCATGAACCCTTTGACAATGCGATGGAACGCGGTCCCATCGTAGAACCCTTGCTTGGCCAGTTTTTTAAAATTCTCGACTGTTTTTGGCGCCACATCGGGCCAAAACTTGACAACCATGTCGCCTTGCGACGTTTTGATAATTGCTACTTCTTGGGGCATGTTATTTTGCTTTCTTGTTCGGTGATCGTTGAATCATTTGACTGGATCAGCGGCTCTGATTTTGATGCTGTCGATGTTAGCTCGAGTCACTGGCACATCACGCGCACCCGTCGGTGTGCTGCCCAGCTTCATCAAAACGTCCTCGCCTTGAATCAACTTGCCGAACGTGGTGTATTTCTCGTCAAGCGACGCAGCGGTCTCAAGGCAGATAAAAAACTGGCACCCAGCAGAATCAGGATCCTGAGAACGGGCCATGGAAATAACACCCCGGACATGTTTCTTGGAGTTGAACTCAGCCTTGACCTTGTAGCCCGGGTCACCAGTGCCCCAACGATCCTTTTTAGCCTCATCCTTAGTCAAAGGATCGCCCCCTTGAATCATAAAACCGCTAATGATGCGATGAAACGCAGTCCCGTCATAAAAACCAGATTTCGCCAACTTTTTAAAATTCTCCACAGTCTTGGGCGCAACATCCGGCCAAAACTCAACGACCATCTCGCCAAGGGTTGTCTTGATCACCGCCACTTCCTTCAACTCAGCAACTTTGGGTTTCACAGCTTCCTGTGCACCCACATGGCTAATCCCGAACACAAGCGCCAGAAGCGCACTCATCATAAAAGTTTTCATCTCCGCAGAATATGGTTCACCTCTCCCTCCCGAGCAAATGGAAAATAACGGCC
>WBXJ01000259.1 GCA_008933045.1 Verrucomicrobiota bacterium | reverse complement strand
GTCATCTGGTGTTTCTCCAGATTCAACAAGAATAATTCGAGATCTTGGATCGTCACTCGACCTGCCGCGCCACTACCGGCGATCCCCGCAAGATCCGCCGCGTGCAACCCGAGTTCTGCCATGCGCGCCTTCATTCGAGGCGACATGAAGCTTGCGCCCGAAACGCTGGCCGGCACCGGCAATCCTCGAACCGTGGGATCGACAGCCCCCGACGGCATTGGAGCGATGGCACTCTCCATAGGTTTGCTCGATTCCGTTTCGGGCACGTCCATCCCGATCCCTTGGCGCAAGGCTTCCTCCTTCGATATCTTGATTTTTCCTAGGACGGCTCCGACGGCGTAACTTTGGTGACATTGTGCCGTGATAATTTCCACTGTCCCACGGCAAGGGCAAGTCACGGTTGTGGTCGCTTTATTCGTCTCGACCTCCATCAAATTTTGGTCTGCTTCCACAATATCCCCCGGTTGCACGAGGATTTGGATGACCGTGGCTTCAGCAATGGATTCACCGAGCTGAGGCATGACAATAGGCACGTATGACATAACAAGGCTGTTTCAGCTAAAGTCTCAACAAATTCCGGATGGCAGACACAATACTGCGCGCAGTCGGGCGATGAGCCGCCCAGAGATTCGGGTGATACGGGATCGGGGTATCCTTCGCGTTGAGCCTTTGTGGCGGCGCATCCAAAAGTCCAAACCCTTCCGTCGCAATTCGAGCCACCACCTCCGCCGTTACACCGCCCCAAGGGAATGCCTCACCCACCACCAACACTCGCCCCGTCCGCGCCACAGAAGCGATGATTGTATCCGTATCAATCGGTTTCACCGTTCGCAAGTCCACCACCTCCACCTGCGTCCCCTCCGTCGCCAATTCCTCCGCAGCCGCCAGAGCCTCATGCACCATCGCACTGTAGGCAACCACCGTCACATCACGACCTGGTCGCGCAATCCGAGCCTTCCCCGCAGGCATGGCCTCGGTCGGCAAACAATCCGCCTTCAGGTGGTAATACAGATATTTATGCTCACAAAAAATTACTGGATCATCAATAGCCACGGCCTCCAGCAGCATGCTGTAAGCGTCCTCAACCGTCGCGGGCGTCATCACGATCAGCCCAGGGTAATGCGCGTATAACGCCTCCATGCTCTGGCTATGGAACGGGCCGCTACCCGAAGTCCCCCCCGAAGGCAACCGGATCGTAATCGGGCAAGGCACCTGCGTCCGCCAAAAGAGAGTTGCCGCTTGATTGATCACTTGGTTGAACCCGGGCGTCGAAAAATCCGCGAACTGCATCTCGATAATAGGACGCATCCCCTCAATCGCTGCTCCTACCGCAGCACCCACAATCGCATCCTCACTGATGGGCGCATCCAACACTCGCCCTGGAAACTCTTGCGCCAGCCCCTTAGTCGCTTTGAAAGCACCCCCGAAATCCCCCACATCCTGCCCATAAATAAACACGCGCGGATCTTCAGCCAACGCTTTGGCTTGGGCCTCCCTGATCGCTTCAAGATAAGTAATGCTCATTTGCGGACGCTCAAATTCATTCCGTTGAAAACTCCACACGCCATCCTCACGACGCGCCGCCCTCGGATAACCGCGTTGTCTGCAAGGCACACCATTGCTCCGCGTAGGGATCAGGCCCTGGTTCCTTTTGCACCAACGCTACCGCCTCCTCCACCGTCATTACCGCCTCCGAACGCCATTCAACCAACTCCTGACTCGAAGCCCATCCCTTCTCCAAAATGTGCGCCTGTGCAAGCTCCAAACAATCCCGTCCAAGAGCCGATTGCTTCAAACTGGGGTCGATATAACTCGCATCATCATGCTCCCCATGACCGCATAAACGAAGAAAGGATGCCACCACCAACTGCGGCCCCTTGCCAGCACGCGCCAACCCCACAGCCTCACCCAACACCCCTAAGCAATCCTCCAACCGAGTCCCATCCACCACATGCCCCGTAAAACCATAACCCACCGCACGATCCACCAACGAACGACAAGCAAATTGCCGACTTGTTGGCGTCGAATACGCATATTGATTATCAGCCACCACCATCACCAACGGCAAACGCTCCACCCCAGCCTGATTCATCCCCTCATGAAAAGCACCCGTCGAAGTTCCACCATCCCCCAGACACGTCGCACCCACCATCCCGCTCTGCCCCTTGAACCGCTTGGCCATCAACATTCCATTCACCACCGGAATCATCGCACCCAAATGACTAATCATCGGCAAATACCCATCCCTTGGTCGCCCTCGATGCACATTTCCATCCCGACCCCGCATCGGGCCCAATTGCGATCCCAAACAATTCCGCAACGCATCCACCACCGTCTCGCCAAACGCAAGCCGCCCCGCACCATCACGAATCAACGGTGCATACACATCCCCCTGCCGCAACGAAACCCCCACCGAAACACTCAACGCCTCCTGCCCCTTCCCCAAATAAACCCCGCCCCCCGGAATCTTCCCCGCACGATACAAAGCCGCCAACTTCTCATCCAACACCCGCGCCTGCACCAACCAACGAAAAGCACGAAGAAACTCCCCGCCCGCCAACAAAGGCGCAGGCACGACAGAATTCATCTGAGAAACACTCGAAAACACGCCCCAACTATGGCTCAACCCACAACGACTGCCAAACCTTCTTTCTAACCAACTCGACATCCAAGCTTCTAGCCGGTGGTTGATCCGAGCGACACCACCGGAAACGAAATAAACCCCTCAAAAACAAACCTTGATATTGCCAACTAACGGAATCAATTTTAATTGTTTCAATCACATTTCGAACACGGAGAGGAAGATGAGCATTGTTATGCAACTGTTAAAAAACACTCAAGCATGGGCTCTGGCACTGCTACTCACATTCACCTCGACCTCCAAAGCGGAATTATTATTCACAAGCGATGCCACTGCCATAACCATCACCGGTAGCAACCCTCAAGCCACCGGTGTGTTAATCATCCCAACCACAATCAACAACCTGCCAGTCACCTCCATCGGCGACAGTGCGTTCGCCTACTGCAGTGGACTGACGAGCATGACCCTCCCCAACAGCGTCACCTCCATCGGCCAAAAGGCGTTCGCCGAGTGCAGTGGACTGACCAGCGTGAACATCCCCAACAATGTCACCTCCATCGGCGACTATGCGTTCTGGCATTGCACTCGACTGACGCGTTTCTCTGTGGATATCGCTAACACTACTTTTAGCAGCAACGACGGGGTATTGTTCAACAAAGCGCAGACCTCGCTTCTCAGTTTTCCCAACGGCAAAGCACGTGGTTACACCATCCCCAACAGCGTCACCTCCATCGGTAGTTGGGCGTTCGCCAATTGCAATGGACTGACCAGCGTGACCCTCCCCAACAGCGTCACCTCCATCGGTAGTTGGGCGTTCGCCAATTGCACGGGCCTGACCAGCGTGACCCTCCCCGACAGTGTCACCTCCATCGGTAGTTGGGCGTTCGCCAATTGCACTGGACTGACCAGCATGACCATCCCCGACAGCGTCACCTCCATCGGCGACTATGCGTTCTATAATTGCACTGGCCTGACGAGCGTGAC
>WBXJ01000258.1 GCA_008933045.1 Verrucomicrobiota bacterium | reverse complement strand
CCGCTTCGTCATAGGCAGCCGATACACGGTGCCAAGCTCCTGCGGTGAACGCTCCGGTACCATTGTAACCCCCGCCGCCTTGGCCGAAGTTATTGCCCTGCCAGAACAGATCGCCATCATCGGTATTGTTCAAGGAACTGGTTTGGAGCAATGAAGCCGCTCCCGGCCCGCTCGTTCCGACAAAGATATCAAATACAATCGTGTATTGATTGACACGAGTACCACCCCCATTGGGCTTGATGCCGTGATCCATGATGTAACCGATCTCACGCTTGAGATCTCCGGGAACCTTCATGACCATAACGGAAACTCCATCAATACTCGGCAGCCCAAATGAGGCTGAAGAACCGTATTCCGTCCCTGCTTTGGTGAGACCAGCGTCCCCGTCGAAATACTGTAACGCCTTACCAATCGTGGCGGAAAGATTGCCGCGATCAAAGTCCCATTGGCCGGTCACGGTACTCGAGGGCACTGCCACAGCAACACCGCTAGCGGAAGGCCCACCCAAAACCACGATCTCAGCATCGCTCAATTTGCCCGATCGAATCTGGATGGAGTTGACATACATCTCACGACGTTCGTCTTGGTCGCCATCACCGAACAGGATCGCGGTCGGTTGCAACGCACGGCGTACCGCATCCAAACCTTGGTTTGCAGTCCAGTCGTCTTGCTTGATTCCGTCCACATACTTGGTCACCACAGGAGGTGTCGCCGCTTCGTCATACGCAGCAACAACTCGGTGCCAAGCACCTGCGGTGAACGCTCCAGTGCCATTGTAACCCCCACCACCTTGGCCGAAGTTATTGCCCTGCCAGAAAAGATCGCCATCATCGGTGTTGTTCAAGGAACTAGTTTGGAGCAACGAGGCTGCCCCAGGTCCGCTGGTTCCAACGTAGATGTCGAACACGATCGTGTATTGATTCACGCGAGTGCCACCCCCATTGGGCTTGATGCCGTGATCCATGATGTAACCGATCTCACGTTTGAGATCTCCGGGGACTTTCATGACAGAAGCCGACGCACCATTAATATCAGGAAGCCCAAACGAAGCGGTCGTGCCATATTCTGTTCCCGCCTTTGTGAGACCGGCGTCTCCGTCGAAATACTGTAACGCCTTACCAATCGTGGCGGAAAGATTGCCTCGATCAAAGTCCCACTGACCCGTCACGTTGCTGGCGGGAAGATCCCGAGGAATTCCACCGGCAGAGGGGGCACCTAAAAGGAACAGTTCGGCATCGCTCAATTTGCCGGATCGAATCTGGATGGAGTTAACATACATCTCGCGACGTTCGTCTTGATCCCCATCGCCGAACAGGATTGCGGTCGGTTGCAACGCACGGCGCACCGCATCCAAACCTTGGTTTGCTGTCCAGTCGTCTTGCTTGATGCCATCCACATACTTGGTCACCACAGGAGGTGTCGCCGCTTCGTCATACGCTGCCGCCACACGGTGCCAAGCACCTGCGGTGAACGCTCCAGTGCCATTGTAACCCCCACCACCTTGGCCGAAGTTATTGCCCTGCCAGAACAGATCGCCATCATCCGTGTTGTTCAAAGAACTGGTTTGTAGCAACGAGGCTGCCCCAGGTCCGCTGGTTCCAACGTAGATGTCGAACACGATGGTGTATTGATTCACGCGAGTACCACCGCCGTTAGGCTTGATGCCGTGATCCATCACGTAACCGATCTCACGTTTGAGATCTCCGGGGACTTTCATGACCTTGACATCCTTTCCCTGAATCTGTGGAAGATTGAACGAGGCGGTCGTTCCGAACTCCGTACCCGCCTTGGTTAGACCGTTATCTCCATCAAAATACTGGAGTGCCTTACCCACTGTTGCGGACAGATCACCCCGATCAAAATCCCATTGCCCTGTCACCAGAGAAGCAGATCCGCCAGTGAGCACGATCCCGAAGGACCATGACCGAGTTTGGACGACTCCGGCAGAATCCTTGAACTCCAAACCTACCAAATTATCTTTAGAGGTGCGGGAAGCATTAGGATTATAAAGCACAGATATTTGTCCGCCTGATTTGGTGATGGACTGCGGAACAACGGCTGTTCCATTCAAGGTCATCTTGACAGAGGAAATGCTCACCGTCGTTGCCCCGTCAACAATCAGTGCGGTGACGGGCGCAGCGGAGTCGTTCCCATCGGATCCCGCAGATGGCGAAGCATGAGCGACAAAAGGAGCATTGGCCGCCGCCACGCTGGACCCCGTGTAGGCTTTCAATGCGGAGTCATCTTCAGGATCATTGACCAACACACGCCATCCATTGACAGGATCAACCGAACACAACTGCAAGTTGGATTTGTGGCCTGTCTGCCATTGGACAATACGGAAAGGGTAAAGCCCGGCAGAGGGGGCATCCACAGACCAGGTGCTCTCACTATGCTGGCCGCCTGCGAACGGTTGCATCGGTCCGCGATCATATTCACCAACTTTGAGACCAAAAAAATCATGCGGATTCGTTCCAACACTGACCTGATAACCATCGTCATCGTTGACGTCAGTCCGGTCGGCACCCACATTTACCGCGAAGGTAGTTACCCCAGCGGGCAACTCAATATAGCCGATGGCTTCCACTGCAAAATTCGCCAAGCTGCCGTTTTGCCCCGGGATTCCTGGAAAAGCTGTGGGATAAAAAGTTGTCAACCAGTTATTATTCTCATCCAATTGGTCAAATGGATTCCCATCCAATTCAAAATTAATGGTGTCCACAGTGCTGGATCCATCCGGATTCGTTCCAGCGACAGCTTCATTCGGAACTGCGGCACCCGTCGCATCGGTCAGTGTCCCATTCAGTTGATTTAGGGCCCGCATAAAACCGTTGCCAACCACGGTGGTTTCAGGTGCCTGCACGGTCCTGACGGTAAATCCGCGCGTCGTCGATGTGCCCAAGGGCAAACTGGCGGATGCTGGGAGGTTATTGGTCGCAGCTTGGGCCCATCCGGCACTCAACGCAGCCCCAATACTCAAATAAGGGATCAGTTTTTGTATCTTCATAAGATTTAACGCATCTTTTACCATTGATTGGTTCAACACGACTCCAACCCCAGAAATCCAGCCTCCTTGGCTAAAATTCTAGTGTCGTTCGGGTAATTCGATTTCATTTAACCCGAACCCACAAAAACTGTCAAAGAGTTTTCACACCAAAAATTGGGGGCAAATGGGAACAGTCTAGGCCGGGGTACCCCCTCGAAGCTTGAAAACGAAAACCTCTAAGCTCTATCGGATCCGATAATAACGAGGAGATGACCCCACTGCCAAATCCACCACAACGGTTCCATTCGGTCCGATCACGACATTGGTCAACGCTTGCCAAACCTCGTTAACACCCAACACAGAGCTCCACGTCAGCGTGCGCACGGTTCCCCTCGGCCCTTTCACTGTGATTTTTGGAAACTCGGATTCAGCAGGAACACCCTGGAGAACAAGTTCAATACTTAAGCTCGTCTGGCCATTTCTCGCATGTTGGGCATTCTGACCGAACATGGGCCACGCCGAAAATGCTGACCCAGCACTCGACGTCGCCACCGCGACCACGTTGCTATCCCAACTCCCCACATAAACTGTCCCATCAGGCCCGAGCACTGGAGTATAGACGCGGTCTCCCGCGAGAAACTGCCACTTCTTG
>WBXJ01000257.1 GCA_008933045.1 Verrucomicrobiota bacterium | reverse complement strand
GTCGAACAATCAAAACTTTTGCTCAATTTTCACAGTGGTTTCAGCGACTTCAGTAGGTTTCTCTGAACCCTTCTTTTTCTTCTTCTTTGAACCTTCGTAGCTATCGCCGTACTTGTCCCCATACTTATCGCCGTCATCATGCTTGGAATAGTAGTCGTAGTAATAGCCGCTGTAGTAGTAGTAGTAGCTGTCTTGGGAGATGTTAATATTGTTCAACACAACACCGATCAAGTTACCACCCACCTTGTCCACCATTTGCTTGGCCCTGACTGTCATGACCTCTGGGTACTTGCGGTACTGAATGACCAACAACGCAATATCCACCTCGCTACACAAAATGGAGGCGTCGCTGACGCCCATGATCGGTGGTGAGTCGAAGAAGACAAAGTCATAACGCTCCTTCGCGATCGCGATGAATTCACGCATTTGGGCTGAACTCAACACACCCAATGAGCTACTGGGGAGCTTGCCCGAGGGAAGAAAATCAAGGGTTGGAACCGGAGTCCTTTGGACGACCTCTTCCAATGTGTTCTGCTTGAGCAAATAATTGGTCAACCCTATCGAATTGGATAGGTTTAAAATCTTATGCAAGCTGGGACGGCGTAAGTCAGAATCGACAAGCAGAACTCGGGATCCGTTTTGCGCAAAAACAACGGCGAGGTTAAAAATCGTGGTTGATTTTCCTTCACCCGCACCACCGCTGACCACCGTAATGGTATTTGCTTTGGGATCCGTTCGACCGAAAAGCATGTTGGTTCGCAGAACGCGGTAAGCCTCCGCGTGCGGACTATCCGCGCCTTCTTCAAGCAACGATCCCACGTTTTGCGGAATAACTCCCAACACCGCCGAATGCAGAGCACGTTCAACGTCGTCAATTGTCTTCACGCTGGTATCAAGATATTCAATGAAGAACGCGAGACCAAAACCGACAATAAGACCAAAAATGACTCCCAACGTAATGTTTAATGGAACATTCGGTCGGACCGCTGTCTCATCGGGCTTGGCTCGGTTGACAATATCCACCATCCCATTTTTGGGAATCTTGTCGTCTACAGTTTCCTGAAGAATGCGGAGGAAAATTGTTTCGCGGATCTTATTCTCGGTTTCGAGATCGCGCTTAGCAGCAAAATAAGGTCGGTAATTTTCCATCTTGATGCCGTCCTGTTTCTTGGCATCCGCCACCGCTTTCTCCAACTCGTCTAGAACCGACTTCGAACGGTTCATCGTGACTTGAACACCTCGGAGGACGCCCTCGATACGCTCTTCAATTTGCTGGTTCAACTTAGCAGCGACTGCTGTCAGTTTCTGGATTTCAGGGTGCTCATCTGAATAATCTTTTCGGGATTGAGCGAGCTGTTGCTCAATCTTCGCGAGGTCACGTAAATGCGTATTCAGGGCTTCATCCGGTGCAGAGACAGGAATCACTCGCCGTAACTCTGGCCGAGTCATACCAGAGAGTTCGTCGTGCAAGGTTTTGGTTTGCGCAAACATCTGTTTCGCATTGACACGATCGCGCTCAAACATACGCATCGTCTCAGGCTCCAACGTCACTTGGCTACTGTCACCCACGTCGGATACCCCCAGATCCTTGCGGAGACCATCAACCTTTTGTTGAAGTTTCTCCACGGTTTTCGAGCGTTCGGTAAACTCAAGCTTCAATGCGTCGATGCCCCGTTGAGTCGAGGATTTTCGATTCTCTAGGCGAACCCGTTGATATATTTCTGCAACCTTGTTGGCGATCGCCGAAGCCTCGTTAGGATCTTCGCTGTAAGCACGGATCTCGATCAAACTCGTATTACGTGTCTCCTGTAGATCAATGGTCTTCTTGATGATTTGAAAGGTGTCCTCTTGAGAAAGCTTGGAAGTCAATCGATAACGCTTGCTGAGAGTCTCACTCAGGCTTAATTCCTCGATCACAGGATAAAGGACACGCTGACCCCTGATTTTCTCAAACTCCGTGCGGATAAAATAAGGGTCGTAGGAGGATTGTTGTTGGCCTTGAAGCAGTAATGGAATATCGCTCAAATCTTTTTGAACTTCGATTTGCGCCGTAGACATGTAGGTCTTTGGCAGGATATAGGTCACCACGGTGGTGGTGATCACGACTAGAAGAAAGACCGCGATGATGACTGTTTTGCGAACCTGAATGATGCGCCAGTAGTCAAGAAAGTGGAGTTTCGACTCTTGTGTCGCTGTGTCTTGTGGGACGAATTTTGCTGCTTCCATACTCGAGATAAAAAAAGGAGGCTAGAACTCTTTGATTCCAGCCTCCCCCAGAATGTTCAAATTAAAAAATTAATACTGGGCACGCACACCCAAAAACACGCGATTTCGATCATAACCACGACCTACTTGGAAAGATGACTCCAAAACGTCGTAATTGTAACCTGCTTCTAACGAGATGGAACGATTAATTTCGTAGGCTGCTGCCAGACCCAAAAGGAAGAAATCATCGGCCAAACCGCTGATGTTATTTACTTGGAACTGTGAATGCTGATACTGGCCGTTGATCGTCGTCGTGATACTTGGGGTCACATGATAGCTCATTTGCCCGTAAAGACTGGTGGTTTCGGCGTTTAGAACCAAGGTCTGGCTAGTGGGAACACCCAGCACATATTCACCGTAGATGCCGGCATCGGTTTGGCTGTAGCCGTGACGAACTCCTAGGACAATGGCATCCTTGGCCCGATAGGCGTAAGAAATACGACCATCCACGTAAGGGGAAGCTGCACTGGTATCGGACGCGGAGTAACCTACGGAGGTATATTTTACAATTTCCGCACCCAATCGCAGGGAAGTGCTAAGTTGGGAATTAAATGTGTGATCCACACCGCCGAAAATATCGTGTTTGTCGCTATCTCGATCCTTCGAGTAAATCTTGGCAAAATCCGGTGTGAGTGGATTGAGTGCTTCATTGCTGGAATAGCCGATTGTGGTGAACCTGTAACCAACCACACCCACGGTCGAAGGCACGAGTTGATAGCGCGCGTTCAGTCCGAATGAATTTTCCTGGCGATCTAGAAGTGCCGAACGACTTGGATAAGCGATGCGACCTAATTGGTCATAAAGGGCCGAATCACCTGCTTCTTGTTCGTAATCGTAGAGCGTATTGCCATAATCTCCAACCAACTCTAGACTATCGGTCAACCCTGCCGCAAGGCTGATGCCACCCGTGTTACGAAGATTATTACCTTCCGAACGAAGGGGGGAGGTTATTGCTCCTGGGTCGGTGACCGAAGGTTCTTGGGCAGAGACGAACGAATCAGTGATTCCCAACTTGATCCGGCTCGTAAATTCGTGGGTCAGTTTAAGATTTGCATCATGGGATTGATCAAATTTGCCGTCCGCTCGTGCATCGTAATATCGAAGGGTATAGCCGTAACCAAGACCTAGGCTAGTTTGCTCGCGAGAGAGGTTAAATTGTCCCGATGGGGCTACTTCGTAGCCAAGGCTTGAAAGTTTTCGGGGGTTACTGTTTGCAACCGTGAAAACGTTGTCGTCGTAAAAATTGCGCAGGGTTGCTGCAACACTCCAAGCTTTCGGTCCGTCGGATGAACCAGACATTTGGGCACGTGCCGATTGGGAGCTAGCCAGACCGAGCGCGGCAACACCGGCAATTTTGATCAATTGTTTCATACGTT